>NZ_JBVJMN010000003.1:0-183028 GCF_055584185.1 Streptomyces sp. NPDC104202
CCGGCCGCCCCCCACCCCCCCCCCCACCCCCCTCCCCCCCCCCCCCCCCCCCCCCCCCCCCCCCATCCCCCCCCCCCCCCCCCCCCCCCCCCCCCCCCCCCCCCCCCCCCCCCCCCCCCCCCCCCCCCCCCCCCCGACGGTTCAGGACGGGCCGTTGCCCGAGGTGTTCGCGAGGGCGGCGGACAGTTCGCGCGCGACCTCCTGGAGGATCGGGACGATCTTCTCCGTGGCGGCCTCGGTGACCCGGCCGGCCGGGCCGGAGATGGAGATGGCCGCCGCGGTGGGGGAGTCGGGGACGGAGACCGCGAGGCAGCGGACTCCTATCTCCTGCTCGTTGTCGTCGACCGCGTAGCCGCTCTCGCGGACCGCGACGAGCGCGTCGAGGAAGCCGTCCGGGGTCGTGATCGTCTTCTCGGTGGCGGCCGGCATGCCCGTACGGGCGAGCAGCGCGCGCACCTCCTCCGCCGGGGTGTGCGCGAGGAGCGCCTTGCCGACGCCGGTGGAGTGGGGCAGCACGCGGCGGCCGACCTCGGTGAACATGCGCATGGAGTGCTTGGACGGCACCTGCGCCACGTAGACGATCTCGTCGCCGTCGAGCAGCGCCATGTTGGCCGTCTCGCCGGTCTCCTCGACGAGCCGCGCGAGGTAGGGGCGCGCCCAGGTGCCGAGGAGGCGCGCGGAGGACTCGCCGAGCCGGATGAGGCGGGGGCCGAGCGCGTACCGCCGGTTGGGCTGCTGGCGCACGTAGCCGCAGGCCACCAGGGTGCGCATCAGGCGGTGGATGGTGGGGAGGGGCAGTCCGCTGCTGGCGGAGAGCTCGCTCAGCCCCACCTCGCCCCCTGCGTCGGCCATCCGCTCCAGGAGGTCGAAGGCACGCTCAAGGGACTGGACGCCACCGCTCGCGGCGGAGGGCTTGGCGGCGTCGGTGGTGCTGGCGCTGGACGTCGGCACGTCAACGGTCCTTTCGAGGCAGGCGGGCAAGGCAGCAGCCTACCGGGCCACCGGCCGGGGCACATGGTCCCGGTGCCGGCGTACGCGCCGGTCAGGGGGTGTTTGTCCGGTGTCGCCGAGGGCCCGGAGGGGTCCGGGTCCGCCCCGCCTGTGCGGAGCTACGTTCTACTATACGGAATTTCATTTCCACTTTGTGGAAACCTCCAAGGCGGGTTCACCAAGGGCCGATGCTGGAAGTGTGCCCTTGACGACATGTCGTCCGGAAGTGAAGACTCCTTCAACAGTTCGTTGAATTTCTCGCCGAAGTGCTTGAAGAAGGGGTACGGGTGGACGTCAACCTGGTCCTGCGCTCGACACGCGTCATCACCCCCGAGGGGACGCGCCCGGCGTCGATCGCCGTCTCCGGAGGGACGATCGCGGCCGTGCTGCCGTACGACGCCGAGGTGCCCGCCGGCGCCCGGCTCGAGGACGTCGGAGACGACGTCGTCCTGCCCGGACTCGTCGACACCCACGTGCACGTGAACGACCCCGGCCGCACCGAGTGGGAGGGCTTCTGGACCGCCACCCGCGCGGCCGCCGCCGGCGGCATCACCACCCTGCTCGACATGCCGCTGAACTCGCTGCCCCCCACCACCACCGTCGAGAACCTCCGCGTCAAGCAGGAGGTCGCCCGCCGCAAGGCCCACATCGACGTCGGCTTCTGGGGCGGCGCGCTCCCCGACAACGTCAAGGACCTGCGCCCCCTCCACGACGCCGGGGTCTACGGCTTCAAGTGCTTCCTCTCGCCCTCCGGCGTCGACGAGTTCCCCTCCCTCGACCAGGAGCAGCTCGCGACCTCGCTCGCCGAGATCTCCGGCTTCGACGGCCTGATGATCGTGCACGCCGAGGACCCGCACCACCTCGCCGCCGCCCCCCAGCGCCCCGGCGGCGCGTACGCCGACTTCCTCGCCTCGCGCCCCCGCGACGCCGAGAACACCGCCATCGAGAACCTGGTCGCCCAGGCCCGCCGCCTGAACGCCCGCGTGCACGTCCTGCACCTCTCCTCCTCCGACGCGCTGCCGCTCATCGCCGCCGCCAAGGCCGAGGGCGTCAAGATCACCGTCGAGTCCTGCCCGCACTTCCTCACCCTCACGGCCGAGGAGATCCCGGACGGCGCCACCGAGTTCAAGTGCTGTCCGCCCATCCGCGAGGCGTCGAACCAGGACGCCCTCTGGGCGGGCCTCGCCGACGGCACGATCGACTGCATCGTCTCCGACCACTCCCCGTCCACCGCGGACCTCAAGACCCCCGACTTCGCCTCGGCCTGGGGCGGCATCTCCTCCCTCCAGCTCGGCCTGCCCGCCATCTGGACCGAGGCCCGCCGCCGCGGCCACACCCTGGAGGACGTCGTCCGCTGGATGTCCGCGGGCCCGGCCCGGCTCGCCGGACTCACCCGCAAGGGCGCCATCGAGGCCGGCCGCGACGCCGACTTCGCCGTCCTCGCCCCCGACGCCACCTTCACCGTCGACCCGGCCGAACTCCAGCACCGCAACAGGATCACCGCCTACGCCGGCAAGACCCTCAGCGGCGTCGTCACCTCCACCTGGCTGCGCGGCGAGCGGATCGCCGACCACGGCACCCTGGCCGAGCCCTCCGGCCGCCTCCTCGAAAGGAACAACTGACCCGTGAGCACCGGCATACCCTCCTTCACCGGCGACGCCAGCCCCTTCGGCGGCGGTGACCCGTACGCCGACTACCGCACCGCCGACTTCCCCTTCACCCAGTACGCCGACCTCGCCGACCGGCGCCTCGGCGCCGGTGTCGTCGCCGCCAACGACGAGTTCTTCGCCGAGCGCGAGAACCTGCTCAAGCCCGAACCCGCCGAGTTCGACCCCGAGCACTTCGGCCACAAGGGCAAGATCATGGACGGCTGGGAGACCCGCCGCCGCCGCGGCGTCTCCGCCCAGCAGCCCCACCCCACCGAGGACGACCACGACTGGGCCCTCGTCCGCCTCGGTGCCCCCGGCGTCGTCCGCGGCATCGTCCTCGACACCGCCCACTTCCGCGGCAACTACCCGCAGGCCGTCTCCGTCGAGGCCGCCTCCGTCGCCGGCTCCCCCTCGCCCGAGGAACTCCTCACCGACGACGTCAAGTGGACGACCCTCGTCCCGCGCACCGCCGTCGGCGGCCACGCCGCCAACGGCTTCGCCGTCGACGTCGAGCAGCGCTTCACCCACCTCCGCGTCAACCAGCACCCCGACGGCGGCATCGCCCGCCTCCGGGTGTACGGCGAAGTCGCCCCCGACCCGCAGTGGCTCGGCGTGCTCGGCACCTTCGACCTCGCGGCCCTGGAGAACGGCGGCCAGGTCGAGGACGCCTCCGACCGCTTCTACTCGCCCGCCACCAACACCATCCAGCCGGGCCGCTCCCGCAAGATGGACGACGGCTGGGAGACCCGCCGCCGCCGCGACAAGGGCAACGACTGGATCCGCTACCAGCTCGTCGCCGAATCCGAGATCCGCGCCGTCGAGATCGACACCGCCTACCTCAAGGGCAACAGCGCCGGCTGGGCCGCGCTCTCCGTCGCCGCCGAAGGCTCCGAGGACTGGACCGAGATCCTCCCCCGGACCCGCCTCCAGCCCGACACCAACCACCGCTTCGTCCTGGACGCCCCCGCCGTCGGCTCCCGCGTACGGATCGACATCTACCCGGACGGCGGCATCTCCCGCCTCCGTCTCTTCGGCTCCCTCACCGAGACCGGCGCCGCACGCCTGACGGCCCGCCACCAGGAGCTGGGCGGCTGAGAAGCCCCCACCCCTTTTTCGAGGCTCGGTTCGCCTCCGGGCGCCTGGTGCCGGACTCACGGCCCCGGCCGTGCTCGCCTTCCTCGTTCCTCGGGAGGCTGCGCGCGGTCGGGGCCGTTCCTCCGGCGGCGCCCTTCGGCTCACTCGCCTGGGGGGTGTCAGGCCGCGTGGCCGCCGTCTACGGAGAACTCGGCGCCGGTGACGTAGGTGCCGCCGGGGCCGGCGAGGAAGGCGACCATGGCGGCGACCTCGGACGGGGTGCCGAAGCGGCCGAGGGCGGTGAGGGCGGTCTGGCCGGGGGCGAAGGGGCCGTCGGCGGGGTTCATGTCGGTGTCGACGGGGCCGGGGTGGACGAGGTTGGCGGTGATGCCACGGGCGCCGAGCTCGCGGGCGAGCGCCTTGGTGAGGCCGACGAGGGCGGCCTTGCTGGTCGTGTAGAGGGTTCCGCCGGGGCCGGGCACGCGCTGGGTCATGCAGGTGCCGATCGTGATGATCCGGCCGCCCTCGGGGAGGCGTGCGGCGGCGGCCTGGGAGGCGAGGAAGGCCGCGCGGACGTTGACGGCGAGGACGCGGTCGACGTCGGCGAGGGTGAGGGACTCCAGGGGGCCGAGGACGCCGACGCCGACGTTGTTCACCAGGACGTCGAGCCGGCCGAGGGCGTCCGCCGCCCAGTCGACCGCGCCGGCCGCGTCGCCGGCGTCGGCGGCGTCGGCGCGGAGGGGGAGGGCCTTGCGGCCGGCGGCCTCGATGCGGGCGGCGACGTCCCGGGCGCGGGCCTCGTCCCGGACGTAGGTGAAGGCGACGTCGGCGCCCTCCTCGGCGAGGCGGACGGCCGTGGCGGCGCCGATGCCGCGGCTGCCGCCCGTGACCAGGACCGCGGTGCCGCTCATGGTGGACATCCCGAAACCTCCGTGGGTCGTGACAAGTGGTTGCGGGTTCAATGAAAGTCGGCGGAGTGGACGGGCGCTGGCGGGAATCGGACCCCGACCCGGCCACCGATGAGTTCCGTCGGGCGGTGGAGTCGAAGGAGGTGAGACACGATGGTCCGGAGAACAGAAAGGGCACCCGCCATGGCCACCCTCAGCCTGACCCAGTTCCTCACCCTCGACGGTGTCGTCCAGGCGCCCGGAGGGCCGGAGGAGGACCGCAGCGGCGGCTTCGAGCACGGCGGCTGGTCCGTGCCGTACGGCGACGAGGACTTCGGGCGGCGCGTCACCGAGATCTTCGCCCGGCCGACCGCGTTCCTGCTCGGCCGCCGTACGTACGACATCTTCTCGGGGTACTGGCCCCGGCACGATGACCCCGCGGACCCGGTCGCCTCGAAGCTCAACCGGCTTCCCAAGTACGTCGCCACGACCACGCTCGCCGCCGCGGAGTGGCAGGGCACGACCCTGCTCCGCGGCGACGTGGTGAAGGAGGTGGCCGCCCTCAAGGAGAGCGTCGAGGGCGAGATCCAGATGCACGGCAGCGCCACCCTCGCCAGGACGCTCCTCGACCACGACCTGATCGACACCCTCCACCTGCACGTCTTCCCGGTGGTCCTGGGCACCGGGCGCCGTCTCTTCTCCGACGGGGTCCGGCCCACCGCGTTCCGTCTCGTCGACGCGCGCGCCACGGGCTCGGGCGTCGCCCTCCACACGTACGAGCTGGCGGGCAGGCCCGCGTACGGCAGCTACTGAGCGCGGCGG
The DNA here is from genome assembly GCF_055584185.1 of Streptomyces sp. NPDC104202. Classification (NCBI taxonomy): domain Bacteria; kingdom Bacillati; phylum Actinomycetota; class Actinomycetes; order Kitasatosporales; family Streptomycetaceae; genus Streptomyces; species Streptomyces sp. NPDC104202. The sequence goes on from NZ_JBVJMN010000003.1 coordinate 5,423, forward strand.
CCGAGGGAAAGGTGTAGCCGCCAACGGCCCGGCCGGGTACGGTGATCGCTCCACGTGGGAGCCGCCGAAGTCTCCACCCCGTCCGAAGAGTGGGAGAAGCGGCCGCCATGTCGTCCATCGCCGCACCCGTGACCCTCGGCGCCCCGCGCCGGGCCTGGCTCACCGACCTGCCCGTCCTGCTCGTCGCCGTCGTGTGGGGCGCCAGCTATCTGGCCGCCAAGGGCATCACCACCACGCACACCGTCGTCGCGGTCCTCGTCCTGCGCTTCGCCGTGGTCCTGCCGGTCCTGGTGGCCGCCGGATGGAGCAGGCTCCGTGCCCTGACCGCGGCCCAGTGGCGCGGCGCCGGGGCCCTCGGGCTGATCCTGAGCGGGATCTTCCTGCTGGAGACGTACGGCGTCGTGCACACCTCCGCCACCAACGCGGGCCTGATCATCAGCCTCACCATGATCTTCACCCCGCTCGCGGAGGCCGCGGTGAACCGGGTCAGGCCCCCGCGCGCGTTCCTCGCCGCCGCCGGGCTCTCCGTCGCCGGTGTCGTCCTGCTGACCCAGGGCGGCGGTTTCACCGCCCCGTCGACCGGCGACCTGCTGATGCTGCTCGCGGCCGTCGCCCGGACGGCGCACGTGCTGGCCATGTCGCGGATCAAGGCGGTGCGCTCGGCGGACTCGCTCTCGCTCACCACCGTCCAGCTCGGCTCCGCCGTGGCCGTGTTCGCCGTCCTGGCGGCCTTCCCCGGCACCGGCGCCTCGCCGTGGGCCGTCGCCCTGGACTTCGGGCCGCGCGAGTGGGCCGGCCTGCTCTTCCTCTCCGTCTTCTGCACGCTCTTCGCGTTCTTCGTGCAGATGTGGGCGGTCCGCCGCACCTCGCCCTCCCGCGTCAGCCTGCTCCTCGGCACCGAGCCGCTCTGGGCGGCCGCCGCGGGCATCGCCGTCGCCGGCGACCGCCCCGGCGTCCTCGGCCTCTTGGGCGCCGTCCTCGTCCTGGCCGGCACCGGCTGGGGCCGGCGCGCCGCCGACGGGGAGCCGGCCTGACTCACGTCCGGGGGACCCGGTCCGACACGATCATGAGGACCAGGCCGAGGACCGCGATCACGATGTTGGCGAACACCTCCCGGCCCTCCAGGAACCACACGTGGTCGGTCAGGAACCGCGTGAGGCCCATCAGCTTGAACCAGCCGTCCGTGAGTTCCCTGACCACCCCGCAGACGCCGAACACCGTGAGCAGGAATCCGCCGACCTCAAGAAATCTCTTCATGCGGTGATCATGGCCGGGGCGGCCGCCGGGCCGCGTCCGCCCGCGGTCCACGGCACCCGCTACCGAAGTATCGACCCGTGCGACTTCGGTAGCGGCCCGCCCTCTCATGCCCGGCGGGCGTCCCCCGGCTGCGTACATTGCCCCTATGACTCGTACGGACCGGCAGCGCTGGCTGCTCCCCTCCCACCTGGTCGAACCGGGCGGGACCGGGGCGCCGAGGCCCCGCCGAACGGCCCGCGACTGGGTCGTGGACACCGCGCTCTTCCTGCTCGCGGCCTTCGTCGGCCTCCTGGCCGCCGACGCCAGCGCGCAGTACACCAGCGAGGCGGTCACCCTCGCCGACCAGCTCGCCGGCGCCGCCGCCTGCTGCGCCCTCTGGACGCGCCGGCGGTGGCCCGTCGGGCTCGCCGTCGCCCTCGCCCTGGTGAACGTGGCGGCCCCGGTCGCGGCCGGGGCGCTGCTCGCGAGCCTGTTCAGCGTCGCCGTACGCCGTCCCCTCCGCGAGGTCGCGTGGATCGTCGGGTTCGCCGTGGCCACCTCGGCCGTGCAGGTCTTCGTCCGTCCCGACCCCACCACCAACGCCTGGCTGAACGTCGCCATCGGCTCGATCCTCATCCTCCTGGTCACCGCCTGGGGCATGCTCGTCCGCTCCCGGCGCCTGCTCGTCGAGGCCCTGAGGGAACGCGCCCGCCGCGCCGAGGCCGAGGCGGAGCTGCGGGCCGCCCAGGCGCAGCGGCTGGCCCGCGAGGCCATCGCCCGCGAGATGCACGACGTCCTCGCCCACCGGCTGACCCTGCTCAGCGTGCACGCCGGGGCCCTGGAGTTCCGGCCCGACGCCCCGCCCGAGCAGGTCGCCCGCGCCGCCGGCGTCATCCGCGACAGCGCGCACGAGGCGCTGCAGGACCTCCGCGAGATCATCGGCGTCCTGCGCACCCCCGGTGAGAGCGGCGACGGGGACCGGCCCCAGCCCACGCTCGCCACCCTCGACGCGCTCGTCGCCGAATCCCGCGAGGCGGGGGCCGACGTCGTCCTCGACACCACCGTCGACGACCCCTCCACCGTGCCCGCCGCCACCGGCCGGACCGTCTACCGCATCGCGCAGGAGGGCCTCACCAACGCCCGCAAGCACGCGCCGGGAACCGTGGTCACGGTCACCGTCCGCGGCCGGCCGGGCGAGGGCCTCACCGTCGACGTCCACAACCCCGCCCCCGCCGGGCCGGTCCCGCACGTCCCCGGCTCCGGCCAGGGACTGATCGGCCTCACCGAACGCGCCACCCTCGCCGGCGGCCGGATGGACCACGGCCCGGCCCCCGACGGCGGGTTCGCCCTGCACGCCTGGCTACCGTGGCCCCCATGACCATCCGGCTGCTCATCGTCGACGACGACCCCCTGGTCCGCGGGGGCCTCACCCTGATGCTCGGCGGCGCCGACGGAGTGGAGATCGTCGGTGAGGGCTCCGACGGCGCCGACGTCCCCGAGCTCGTCGCCCGACTCGCCCCGCACGTCGTCCTCATGGACATCCGCATGCCCCGGGTCGACGGCCTGACCGCCACCGAACGGCTCCGGGCCCGCCCGGACGCCCCCGAGGTCATCGTCCTCACCACCTTCCACGCCGACGAACAGGTGGTGCGCGCGCTGCGGGCCGGCGCCGCCGGGTTCGTCCTCAAGGACACCCCGCCGGCCGAGATCCTCGCCGCCGTCCGCCGTGTCGCCGCCGGGGAGCCCGTGCTCTCGCCGGCCGTGACCCGCCAGCTGATGACCCGCGTCGCCGCCGACCGGCCGGAGCGGTCCCGGAGCGCCGCCGCCGCAGGCCGCCTCGGCCGGCTCGCCGAGCGCGAACGGGAGGTGGCCGTCGCCGTCGGCCGCGGCCGCTCCAACGCCGAGATCGCCGCCGAGCTCTACATGAGCGTTCCGACGGTCAAGGCGCACGTCTCCCGCGTCCTCGCCAAACTCGACCTCGACAACCGCGTCCAGATCGCGCTCCTGGTCCACGACGCGGGCCTGCTGGACGAGGCCGACGACGCCTAGTCGGATAGTCTGCACCGATGTCCGTCATCGAACTGGGGGAGTACGGTGCGGACTTCACCGCGAACCCGTATCCCTACTACGCGAAGTTCCGCGAGGCCGGTCCCGTGCACGAGGTGCGGATGCCGGACGGCTTCCGGTTCTGGCTCGTCGTCGGCCACGAGGAGGGACGCGCCGCGCTCGCCGACCCGCGCCTGGCCAAGTCCCCGTCCGTCATCGGTGTGAAGCCGCCCGAGGAGGACATCGTCGGCGTCCACCTCCTCGCGGCGGACGCCCCCGACCACACCCGGCTGCGCCGCCTGGTCACGGCCGAGTTCACCGGCCGCCGGGTGGAGGGCCTGCGGCCCCGGATCGAGCGGCTCACCCACGACCTGGCCGACGCGATGGAGCCGGCGGGCCGCGCCGACCTCGTCGACGCCTACGCCTTCCCGCTGCCGATCACCGTCATCTGCGAACTCCTCGGCGTTCCCGCCGCGGACCGCGACACCTTCCGCCGCTGGTCGAACGAGCTGGTCGTGCCCACCGGCGAACAGGGCATCCAGGAGGCCCTGGAGGGCTTCGCCGGCTATCTGGACTCGCTCATCGAGGACAAGCGGGCCGCCGGCCCCGCCGACGACCTGCTCTCCGGCCTGATCACCGCCCGCGCCGAGGACGGCGACCGGCTCTCCGGACCCGAACTGCGCGCGATGGCCTATCTGTTGCTCATCGCGGGCCACGAGACCACCGTCAACCTGATCTCCAACACCGTCCGCAACCTGCTCACCCACCCCGAGCAGCTCGCCGCCCTGCGGGCCGACCCCGGGCTCCTCGACGGGGCGATCGAGGAGTCCCTGCGGTACGACGGCCCGGTGGAGACCGGCACCTTCCGCTTCACCCGGGAGGAGGTCGTCCTCGGCGGCCGGGTCGTCCCCGCCCACGAGAGCGTCCTCGTGGGCATCGGCGCGCTCGACCGCGACCCCGCGCGCTTCGCCGACCCCGACCGCTTCGACATCCGCCGGGACACCCGCGGCCACCTCGCCTTCGGCCACGGCATCCACTACTGCCTCGGCGCCCCGCTGGCCCGCCTGGAGGGCCGGATCGCGCTCCGGACCCTGCTCGACCGCTTCCCCCGGCTGGAGCTCGACCCCGAGGGGGAGCCCTGGGAATGGCTGCCCGGCCTCCTCCTGCGCGGCGTACGGAGCCTGCCCGTCCGGTGGTGAACGGCCGGCCGGCCCCCGCGGCGCGGGCCGGAGGCCCCGCCCGGGGGGCGCCCGGCCCGGCGCGGCTCAGGCGGTGTCCACCCGCACCGGACGCCGCTCCCGGCGGGAGAGCTCGCAGGCCTCGGCGATCCGGAGGGCCGCCAGGGCTTCCCGGCCGTCGCAGGGGTTGGCCGCCTCGCCGCGCACCAGCCGTACGAAGGCGTCGAGTTCGGCCTCGTACGCGGGGCCGAACCGCTCCAGGAAACCCGGCCAGGGCTTGCCCGGCGCGGCCGGCCCGTGCGGCTCCACGGAGGTGAGCGGGGCGCGCTCGTCGAGCCCCACCACGATCTGGTCCCGCTCGCCCGCCAGCTCCATGCGCACGTCGTACCCGGCGCCGTTGCACCGCGTCCCGGTCACCGTCACCGGCGTGCCGTCGTCCAGGGTGAGCAGGGCGGCGGCCGTGTCCACGTCGCCCGCCGCGCGGAACATCGCCGGGCCCGCGTCCGAGCCCGTCGCGTACACCTCGACGACCTCCCGGCCGGTCACCCAGCGGACGATGTCGAAGTCGTGGACCAGGCAGTCCCGGAAGAGCCCGCCGGAGAGCGGCAGGTACGCGGCGGGCGGCGGCGCCGGGTCGGAGGTCACGGCCCGCACGGTGTGCAGCCGGCCCAGCCGCCCCGACCGCACCGCCTCGCGCGCCGCCCCGTACCCCGCGTCGAAGCGGCGCATGAACCCCAGCTGCAGCTGGGTGCCCGCCGCGGCGACCGCCGCGAGCGCCCGCGCCGTCCCCGGCACGTCCAGGGCGATCGGCTTCTCGCAGAAGGCCGGCAGCCCCGCCCGGGCCGCCCGTGTGATGAGATCCGCGTGCGCGGCCGTCGCCGAGGCGATGACCACGGCGTCCAGGGGACGGCCGAGCAGGGCCTCCACGTCCGGGGCCGCCTCGGCGCCCAGGGCCCCCGCGACACCGGCCGCCCGCGAGGCGTCCGCGTCGGCCACGACCAGCGCCCCGACCCCCGGATGGCGGGCCAGCACACCCGCGTGGAAGCTCCCGATCCGTCCCGTACCGATGAGTCCGATGCGCATGGCCCCACCGTGGGGGCGCCCGTCCCCCCTGTCAAGGATTTGTCAGGACATCCGGACGTCACGACCTCCCGTCATGTGCTTCCTGTCACCCGCACCCCGGGGCTACGCTCCCCCCGTGTCCAAGCAGTCCGGATCCCCCCTGCCCCTGCTCTCCGTGGACCGCAGCAGCCCGGTCCCGCTCTACTTCCAGCTCGCCCGGCAGCTGGAGGGCGCCGTGGAGAACGGGACGCTGGCGCCGGGCACCCTCCTCGGCAACGAGATCGACCTCGCAACCCGCCTCGGCCTGTCGCGCCCCACCGTCCGCCAGGCCATCCAGACCCTCGTCGACAAGGGCCTCCTGGTCCGCCGCCGCGGCGTCGGCACCCAGGTCCTGCACAGCAGGGTCCGGCGCCCGCTGGAGCTCAGCAGCCTCTACGACGACCTCGACGCCGCGGGACGGAGCCCCGCCACCCGGGTCCTCGTCGACCGCACCGAACCCGCGCCCGCCCCGGTCGCCGCCGCCCTCGGCCTCCCCCCGGGCAGCGAGGTCCGCTACCTGGAGCGGCTCCGCACCGCCCACGGCGAACCCATGGCGTACCTGCGCAACCACCTCCCCGCCGGGCTCGTCGCCGCCGACACCGCGCTCCTGGAGACCACCGGCCTCTACCGCACGCTCCGCTCCGCCGCCGTGACCCTGCACAGCGCCCGGCAGTCGATCGGCGCCCGCGCCGCGACCGCCGGGGAGGCCGCGCTCCTCGACGAGCCGGAGGGCGCCCCGCTGCTCACGATGGAGCGCACCACCTTCGACGACACCGGCCGCGCCGTCGAGTACGGCTCCCACCTCTACCGGGCCGCCCGGTACGCCTTCGAGTTCCAGCTGATGGTCCGTCCGTAGTCCCGAGGAGGCCCCCTGACGAGCGCCGCGATCCGCATGACCGATACTGCAATGCACGCAGAAGGACACAAAGAAGGGCACGGCCTCGTGACCAGGCTTCGGACCGGAGGGGTACGCGCCGTCGTCGGCGCCGTGCTCGCGCTCACACTCACAGGGGCGCTCGCGGGGTGCAGCAGCACCGGCGGAAAGCGGGCGGAGGACGCCCGCAAGGCGGCCGCGGCCCAGGGCCGGGCGGCCGTCGACACCCCCCGCTGGACCTTCGCCATGGTGACCCACTCCGGCGACGGCGACACCTTCTGGGACATCGTCCAGAACGGCGCCAAGCAGGCCGCCGTCAAGGACAACATCAACTTCCTGTACGCCCACAGCGACGAGGGCAAGGAACAGGCGCAGCTGATCGACTCGTACGTCACCAAGGGCGTCGACGGCCTCATCGTGACCCTCGCCAAGCCCGACGCGGTCAAGGCCGCCGTCGAGAAGGCCGTCAAGGCCGGCATCCCGGTGATCACCGTGAACTCGGGCGCCGACCAGTCGGCGGCCTACGGCGCCCTCACCCACATCGGCCAGGACGAGACCGTCGCCGGCGAGGCCGTCGGCGAGGAGCTCGACCGGCGCGGGAAGAAGAAGGCCCTCTGCGTCCTGCACGAGCAGGGCAACGTCGGCCACGAGCAGCGCTGCGGCGGTGCGAAGAAGACCTTCGGCGGCGAACTCGTGAACCTCTACGTCGACGGCACCAACATGCCCGACGTCAAGGCGTCCATCGAGGCCAAGCTCCAGTCGGACAAGGGCATCGACGCCGTCGTCACCCTCGGCGCCCCCTTCGCCGACGCCGCCGTCCAGGCCGCGAAGAGCGCCGGAAGCACCGCCGAGGTCGACACCTTCGACCTGAACGCCAAGGTGGCGGGCGCCCTGAAGGCCGGCACCCTCGGCTTCGCCGTCGACCAGCAGCCCTACCTCCAGGGGTACGAGGCCGTCGACCTGCTCTGGCTCTACCGCTACAACGCCGACGTCCTCGGCGGCGGCAAGCCCGTCCTCACCGGACCCCAGATCATCACGAAGGACGACGCCGCCGCGCTCGTCGGCTACGCGGAGCGGGGCACCCGATGAGCTCCACCGCCCCGCCGTCGGACGGCGTCGACCACGTCGACGAGCGGCTCCTGCGCACCACCCCGCTGAAGAAGCTGCTCGCCCGCCCCGAGCTCGGCTCGGTCGTCGGCGCGATCGCCGTCTTCCTGTTCTTCTCGGTCGTCGCCGACAGCTTCCTGCGCGCCTCCAGCATGGGCACCGTCCTCTACGCGGCGTCCACCATCGGCATCATGGCGGTCCCCGTCGCGCTGCTGATGATCGGCGGCGAGTTCGACCTCTCCGCCGGCGTGATGGTGACGAGCTCGGCGCTGATCTCGTCGATGTTCAGCTACCAGATGACCGCCAACGTCTGGGTCGGCGTCGGCGTCTCGCTGCTCGCCACGCTGGCGATCGGCCTCTTCAACGGCGTCATGCTGACCCGCACCAAGCTGCCCAGCTTCATCATCACGCTGGGCACCTTCCTCATGCTGACCGGTCTGAACCTCGGCCTCACCAAGCTGATCAGCGGCACCGTCTCCACCAAGACCATCGCCGACATGGAGGGCTTCCCCTCCGCCCGGAAGCTCTTCGCCTCGCAGCTGACCGTCGGCGGCGTCGAGTTCAAGGTCACCATCCTGTGGTGGTTCGGCCTCGTCGCCCTCGCCACCTGGATCCTGCTCCGCACCCGCTTCGGCAACTGGATCTTCGCGGTCGGCGGCGGCGCCGACGCGGCCCGCGCGGTCGGCGTCCCCGTCTACCGGACGAAGATCGGCCTCTACATGGGCGTGGCCTTCTGCGCCTGGATCTCCGGCCAGCACCTGCTGTTCTCCTTCGACGTCGTCCAGTCCGGCGAAGGCGTCGGCAACGAGCTGATCTACATCATCGCGGCCGTCATCGGCGGCTGCCTGATCACCGGCGGCTACGGCTCCGCCATCGGCTCGGCGGTCGGCGCCCTCATCTTCGGCATGACCAGCAAGGGCATCGTGTACGCCGAGTGGAACCCCGACTGGTTCAAGTTCTTCCTGGGAGCGATGCTCCTCCTGGCGACCCTGCTGAACGCCTGGATCCGCAAGCGCGTGGAGGCCACCAAGTGACGACCGACGCCACGGCGCCCGCCGCCCCCGACGCCGCCCCGCTCGTCGAGCTGACCGACGTCAGCAAGTACTACGGGAACATCCGCGCCCTCGAAGGGGTCTCCCTGGAGGTCCGCGCGGGCGAGATCACCTGCGTCCTCGGCGACAACGGCGCCGGCAAGTCCACCCTCATCAAGATCGTCGCGGGTCTCCACCGGCACGACGCCGGGACCTTCCGCGTCGAGGGGGAGGAGGTCGCCCTCGCCAACCCCCGCGACGCCCTCGACCGCGGCATCGCCACCGTCTACCAGGACCTGGCCGTGGTCCCGCTGATGCCCGTCTGGCGGAACTTCTTCCTCGGCTCCGAGCCCACCAGGGGCTCCGGCCCCCTCAGGCGGCTCGACGTCGGCCTGATGCGGAGCACCACCCGCGAGGCGCTGCTCCGGATGGGCATCGACCTGCGCGACGTGGACCAGCCCATCGGCACCCTCTCCGGCGGCGAGCGCCAGTGCGTGGCCATCGCCCGCGCCGTCCACTTCGGCGCCAAGGTCCTCGTCCTCGACGAGCCGACCGCCGCGCTCGGCGTCAAGCAGTCGGGCGTCGTCCTGAAGTACGTCGCCGCCGCACGTGACCAGGGCCTCGGCGTGGTCCTCATCACGCACAACCCGCACCACGCCTACCTCGTCGGCGACCGCTTCGTCCTCCTGAAGCGCGGCGTCATGGCCGGCAGCCACACCAAGGCGTCCGTGACGCTCGACGAGTTGACCCGGCAGATGGCGGGCGGCACCGAGCTGGAGGACCTCCGCCACGAACTGGAGCGGCCGTCCGCGATGTGACCGCCGCCGCGGCCGACCTCACGGCCCGCTCACTCCCCAGCTGGCAGAATCGGAGCCGATGAGTACCTACCGCGACCTCACCCACCGGGGCTCGGCCCGGGGCACCGTCCTGCGGACCGTCGGGACCCGGGAGCGGCGCTCCCACCTGACGGCCCCCCGGGTGCCGACCGTCGGCATCGACATCGGCGGTACGAAGGTGATGGCCGGTGTCGTCGACGCCGACGGCAACATCCTGGAGAAGCTCCGCACGGAGACCCCGGACAAGTCCAAGAGCCCCAAGGTCGTCGAGGACACCATCGTCGAACTGGTCCTGGACCTCTCCGACCGGCACGACGTGCACGCCGTCGGCATCGGCGCGGCCGGCTGGGTCGACGCCGACCGCGCCCGGGTGCTCTTCGCCCCGCACCTCTCCTGGCGCAACGAACCCCTCCGCGACGCGCTCCAGGGCCGCCTCGCGGTCCCCGTCATGGTCGACAACGACGCCAACACCGCCGCCTGGGCCGAGTGGCGCTTCGGCGCCGGACGCGGCGAGGACCACCTCGTCATGATCACCCTCGGCACCGGCATCGGCGGCGCGATCCTGGAGGACGGCCAGGTCAAGCGCGGCAAGTACGGCGTCGCCGGCGAGTTCGGCCACATGCAGGTCGTCCCCGGCGGACACCGCTGCCCCTGCGGCAACCGGGGCTGCTGGGAGCAGTACAGCTCCGGCAACGCGCTGGTCCGCGAGGCCCGCGAGCTCGCCGCCGCCGACTCCCCGGTGGCGTACGGGATCATCGAACGGGTCAAGGGCAACGTCCCCGAGATCAGCGGGCCGCTCATCACCGAGCTCGCCCGCGAGGGCGACGCCATGTGCGTCGAGCTGCTCCAGGACATCGGCCAGTGGCTCGGCGTCGGCATCGCGAACCTGGCCGCCGCCCTCGACCCCTCCTGCTTCGTCATCGGCGGAGGCGTCTCCGCCGCCGACGACCTCCTGATCGGCCCCGCCCGGGACGCCTTCCGCCGCCACCTCACCGGTCGCGGCTACCGCCCCGAGGCCCGTATCACCCGCGCCCAGCTCGGCCCCGAGGCGGGCATGGTCGGTGCCGCCGACCTCGCCCGGCTCGTCGCCCGCCGCTTCCGCCGCGCCAACCGGCGCCGCGTCGAGCGGTACGAACGGTACGAGCGCTACGCCCAGGTCCTGCGCAACGGGACCACGGGCCGGGCCGCCCGTACCCCCGAGGACCCGCCTTCATGACCGTGCCCCACCAGTCCACCCCGCCGCGCGACCCCCGGGCCAAGCTGCCCGAGGACCGGCGGCACATGATCCGCCGCCGCTGGCTGACCGCCGTCACCATCGTGCTGCTCGTCGGCATCCCGGCCGGCTACCTGGTCATCTCCGCCGGCCAGAGCCGCGACAGCGGCCGCGACAAGGAGCGCGAGTCCTCGGCCGCCGGTCTCCAGGCCAACTGGCCCTCGCTCATGAAGCGCCGGGTCTTCGAGGTGCCGATCCCCGCCGGCGCCTGGGACGTCGCCTACTACGAGACCAGCAACTGGAAGACCAGCCGGCTCTACGTCCAGTTCACGACGACCGCCACCGGCCTCGACCTCTTCCTCGCCGAGTCCGGCACCAGCCGCGCGGCCCTCACCTCGGGCCGCATCACCGTCGGCGACCGGGACGCCGACATCGCCGGCTGGACCTTCGGCGACGGCGCGACCGACGGCACCACCGCCGGCACGACCGGCGGGACCACCTGGGCGGGCACCTCCGTCGCCCGCGAGGAGCCCCGCCCCGACACCGACATCACCGTCGACCTCACCGACCCGGCCTTCCCCCGGGTCTACGCGGTCTCCGCCACCAGCCCCTGACCTCCGCCGGCCCGCTCAGAGGCCGGTGACCTTGGCGCTCGCCGACAGCTCGTACACCAGCGTGACCGTACGGCCGCCGCCGGGCGGGAGGTCCACCTCCCAGCGGGCGATGCCGTCGGCGTCGACCGCGTCCGGCGGCGGGGAGCAGGCGTCCTTGTGGAGGCGCACCTCGACCGCCGAGACCTCGGAGACCGGGATCCGCTCGCGGAGCACCACCGTGCGCCCGCCGTCCTCCCCGGGCGCGGAGAAGCGCGACACGTGCAGCCGGACCGTGCGGGTGACCACCGTGCGCTGGGTCAGGCCCACGGAGTCGCGGGACTCCTCGGCGAGCCGGACCACCCGGTAGTCGTCGCGGCTGCCGAAGGCCAGCTCGGCGGCGGCGCCGACGGCCGTGAAGTCCAGCGTGCCGCGCCCGGTGAAGCCGCTGCCCCGGACCAGGTCGACGGGCCCGGCGAGCAGCACGTGGCCGGACAGGTTGTCGAACCGGACCACCTGGGTGACCAGCGGGGACAGCTCCGGCGAGCAGGCGTACTCACCGCGGGCGGGCGCGGTGAACGAGGACAGCGGCACCCGGTGGGCACGCCCGTCCGCGGGCACGGAGACCGGCGCGGGGGCGTGCAGGACGCGGGCCTCGCCGCCGTCGTCGACCCCCGGCAGACCGAGCACGGGGGCGGGCCCGAGGGACTCGACGTCCTCCTCGCGCAGCTCCACGTCGACGGTGCGGCGCTCGGCCGCCGAGCGGTCCTTCAGCGTCAGCCGGTCCTCGGTGAGCCGCGGCGGGTCGGTGGCCCGCGCGGAGCGGGCCGTCGAGAGCGTCAGCCGGACGTCCGACCAGTCCTCTCCGGTGCGCTGCCAGACCATCGCGTCGGTCTCCACGGTGAGGGAGTCGCCGTCGAGCACGGCCCGGTAGGCGGGCCGCCACAGGGCGCAGGGAGTGACGTGGGTCAGGCGCAGGCCCACCGGCCCGGCCGCCGCCGTCTCCACGGTCAGCTCGACCTGGCCCACCAGCTCGGCGGGCTCCTCCTCCGACCGGAACAGGGCCCGCTGGGACTCCAGGAGCTCGGTCTCCAGCGCGGCCTGCCGGGCCTCCACGGCGCGCAGCCGTTCGGCGTACGTGTCGCGCTCGCCGTCCACGCGGTCGAGCTCGCGGGTCCAGCGCGGCCGCTCGCTCTCGCCGTATCCGGTGCCCTCGCCGATCTCCCGCATCAGGTCGCCGGCGAGCCGGCCGAGCAGTCCGAGCCGGGCCCGCAGCCGTTCGGTCTGCCGGCCGAGGTCGGCCTCCTCCTCTTCCAGGGCGTGCACCCGCAGGCGCAGGGCGGAGTCGTCGACGGGGGAGGGGCGCGGGCCGCGCGGGGTCCAGGCGCGGACGATCCGCACGTCGAGGACGGTCGCGGCGTGCTCGGCGGTCAGCTCGGCGTGGAGCGTCCGGTCGACGGCGAGCGCGCCGACCGGGCCGAGACGCAGCCGGGTGACGCCGGCCGGCAGGTCGAGGACGGTGGTCCGCTCGACGAGGGCGCGGTCCTCCAGGCAGGTCACGGCGGTGACGGGGAGGGCGATCGGCTCGGGTGTCGTGGTCATGGCGGTGTCAGCTCCTGCGGTTGCCGCCGACCAGGGCCTTGCCGGTCGGGATGCGGATCTCGTAGCCGCCGTCGAGGGCGGTGGTGGCGCCGGCGGGCAGGTCGAGCCGCCAGACCCGGGTGCCCGGCGCGAGGCGGTCGGGGCCCGAGCCCTCCTCGGGCGTCGTCCAGTCCGCCCGCTCCTCGATGCGGACGTCGGGCTCCGAGCTGACCGGCACCCGCTCGTGGACCTCGACCGTGACGGGGCGCGCGAGCCGGTTGGCCAGCTCCACGTGGACGCGGTGGTCGAGCACGGTGGTGTGGTTGCGCATGCCGGCGGTCGACTCGTTCAGATGCGTGCGGCGGGTGACGCGGATGCCCTCGGCGGGCCCGAGTCCCATCCGGCGGACCCCGCCCGGGGCGAGCGTGGGCAGCGCGGCGGTGAGCAGGAAGTCGTCGTCGACGGTGACCTCCACCGGCCCGGCGAGCAGCGCTTGGTCGGTGGCGTTGGCGAGGACCAGCGTCGCGTACACCGTCGGCTCGACGGACGGCACGCACAGGTACTCGGTGCGCAGCCCCACGGCGATCTCGCCGACCGTCACGGTGTGCCAGGTGCCGTCCGAGGGGACGTCGGCTCGGGCGGCGGCGTCGAAGCGGTGGTCGAAGGAGCCCGCCGACTCGCGGGGGCGGACGGTCCTGCCCGGAAGCGGCTGCTCGGCCACCGCCTCGGCGCGGCGGCGGTACTCGGCCGCCACCACGTCCGAGGGGGCCTCCGGGAACAGCCGGCCGCGGCGGCCGCCCTGCTCGTCGGGGCCGCGCAGCACCAGGGCCGCGTAGTCGAGCTCGGCGCCGCTGGGCTGCGGCGGCCCCGGGGGCGGCGGAGGCGGGGGCGGCGGCGCGGCCGCGGCGGGAGCCGAGGGCACCGGTCCGCCCGGGGGCGCCGCGAACGCCGGGGCGCCGTAGCCGCCGCCGGGTGCCTGCGGCATCGGAGGGGCGGCGCGCCGGGCCCGGGCCGCGGGCGCCGGCGGGGGCACGGGGGGCGGCGCGGCCGCACCCGCCGCGAGGGGCGGCGGCGCGCCCCAGGCGTCGTCGGAGGCGCCGCCCGCGGAGCCGGCGACCGCGCCGCCGGGCCCGTAGGCCGCCGCCGGGCGGGGGCCCGCCGCGTCATATCCGGCGAAGAGGTCCGCGAGCCCGGCCGGGGGCTCGCGCCAGCCGGACGGCGCGGGGGCGGCCTGACGGCGGCCGAGCCGGATCGAACGGAGCCGGGGCAGGTCCGTGCGGCGGCTCAGGTCCGCGGTGGAGAAGGCGATGCGCACCCCCGTCCAGTCCTCGTCGGTCCGCTGGGCGACCGAAGCCCGCATCAACAGCCGTCCACTGCCGTCGCCCTGCTGGTGGGTCAGCCGGTAGGTCGGCACCCAGACGGCGCCGGGCACCCCGTACTCCAGCTCCACGCGCACGTCCGTCGCGGCGTCCCCGACGCCGTCCAGCGTCAGGACCGCGCAGACCTCCGTCCGCACGTGGGCGGCCGGCGCGTCGGTGGAGGCGCGGGCGAGACGCTCGGCGGCGACGGTCACGGCGTGCTCGGCCTCGCGCAGCTCCTCCTCCAGCTCCGCCAGGCGCGCGTGCAGCCCGGTCAGCCGCTCGTCCACGAAGTCGGCGAGTTCCAGCCACGCCTCGACGGGGCTCCGCCGGTGCGGGTCCTCCCGCTTCCGGCCGGGCGCCACCGGGTGCAGCGCCTCGATCTCCTTCACGAGCCCCAGCTGCCGGTCGCGCCGGGCCTCCACCGCCTCGCGCGCGTCCCGCAGCCGTTCCACCTCGCGCCCGAGGCCCTCGGGCGCGCCCGGTGCGACCGGCTCCGCCTCGACCTCCACCCGCGCCTCGGTGACCCGTACGCCCGGCGTGCCGACGACCCGAGCCCGCAGCGACCCGGGGTCCAGCGACCGGGGCAGCCCGGTCACGACCACCCGGCCGCCGGGCGGGACCGTTCCCCCCGCCAGCCGGCGGCAGAGCGCGCCCCGCGCGTACACCACCACCGCGTCCAGAGCCGATTCCCACCGCTCCTCGGACCCACCCGCCATGTGCTCCGCCCCCCTTGGCCTCACGCTGCCCGCAGCCTACGCCGCGGCGCCCCGCGGCGTCGCCCGCTCGACCCCCTGCCCCCGCGGCCGGTACGGATGTGGGAGCGTGGGCGGGTGAGTGAGACACCGACGAACACCCTGCAATACCGCGTCGACGGGCGCGACGACGCCCCGGTCCTGGTCATGGGGCCCTCACTGGGGACGACATGGCACATGTGGGACCGGCAGATACCCGAGCTGACCCGGGAGTGGAGAGTCGTCCGGTTCGACCTGCCCGGGCACGGCGGAGCGCCCGCGCAGCCGTTCACGTCCGTCGCCGAGCTGGGGGACCGGCTGCTCGCCACCCTCGACGAGCTGGGCGTGCAGCGCTTCGGGTACGCGGGGTGTTCGCTGGGCGGGGCCGTCGGACTCGACCTTGCGCTGCGGGCGCCGCACCGGGTGGCGTCGCTGGCGCTGGTCGCCACCTCCCCCCGGTTCGGGACCCCCGACGAGTTCCGGCAGCGCGGGGTGATCGTCCGGGCGAACGGCCTGGAGCCGATGGCCAGGACCGCGCCCGAGCAGTGGTTCACGCCGCTGTTCGCCGGAGCGCAGCCCGCGATCGTCGACTGGGCCGTGCAGATGGTCCGCACGACCGACCCCGCCTGCTACATCTCCGCCTGCGAGGCCCTCGCCGTCTTCGACGTCCGTGAGGCCCTGGGCAGCATCGGCGTCCCGGCGCTCGTCCTCGTCGGCTCGGAGGACCGGGTCACCGGGCCCGCCGAGGCCCGGACCCTGGTCGCCGGCATCGCCGACGCGCGCCTCGCGGTCGTCCCCGGCGCCTCGCACCTGGCCCCCGTCGAGCAGCCCGCCGCCGTCACCGACCTGCTGACCGAGCACTTCGCCGGGGCCGCGCAGGAGTCCAGCGGGACCCTCGCCGTGCCGCCGGTCCCCCCGGTGCCGGTGCCTCCCGCCGATGCCGCGCCGGCGGCGCCGGAGGCCGAGCCCGGCCCGGCCGGACGGCCCGACCCGTACGAGAAGGGGCTCGGGCTGCGCCGCGAGGTCCTCGGCGACGCCCATGTCGACCAGGCGCTCGCGGCGGACCCCGACGGCGCCTTCCAGGAGCTGGTCACCCGGTACGCCTGGGGCGAGGTCTGGGGCCGCGAGGGGCTGGACCGGCGCACCCGCAGCGCCGTCACCCTCACGGCGCTCATCGCCGGGGGGCACCGGGAGGCCCTCGCGGACCACACCCGGGCCGCCCTGCGCAACGGCCTGTCGGCCGAGGAGATCCGCGAGATCGTCCTCCACGCGGGCGTGTACTGCGGCCTGCCGGCGGCCGAGACGGCCCTGCGCGTGGTCACCCGCGTCGTCGAGGAGGAGACCACGCCCCCGGCGTAGCCTGGACGGCGTGAAGCTGACGAAGAAGTCCCACGCGTGCGTACGGCTGGAGAAGGACGGGCGGACGCTCGTCCTCGACCCGGGCATGTTCACCGAGGAGGACGCGGTCCGCGGCGCGGACGCCGTGTTCGTCACCCACGAGCACCCGGACCACTTCGACGAGGGCCGGCTGCGCGCCCTCCTCGAAGCCGACGCGGCCGTCGAGGTCTGGACGCTCCGCAGCGTCGCGGACCGGCTCTCGGCGGCCTTCCCCGGGCGCGTCCACACCGTCGGCCACGGCGACGCCTTCACGGCCGCCGGGTTCGACGTCCAGGTCCACGGAGAGCTGCACGCGGTGATCCACCCGGACATCCCGCGCATCACCAACGTGGGCTTCCTCGTCGACGGCGCCGTCTTCCACCCCGGCGACGCGCTCACCGTCCCCGACCACCCCGTGGACACCCTGCTGCTCCCCGTCATGGCCCCCTGGAACAAGATCTCCGAGGTCATCGACTACGTGCGCGAGGTCAAGCCGCGCCGGGCGTACGACATCCACGACGCGCTGCTCACCGACCTCGCCCGGCCCCTCTACGACCGCCAGATCGGCGCGCTCGGCGGCACCGACCACCTCCGTCTGGTCCCGGGCGGCTCCGCCGACGTCTGATCGTGCGGGCCGGGGGCGTCCCGGGCGGCGCACCGGCCGGCTGTCACACCCCGCCAGTAGGCTTGCGGGCATGCGCATCGCCACCTGGAACGTCAATTCGATCACCGCCCGGCTGCCCCGGCTCCTGGCCTGGCTGGAGAGCACCGGCACGGACGTGCTGTGCATCCAGGAGACCAAGTGCACCGCCGAGCAGTTCCCCACCGAGGAGCTCCGCGCCCTGGGGTACGAGTCGGCGGTCAACGCCACCGGACGGTGGAACGGCGTGGCCCTGGTCTCCCGGGTCGGCCTCGCCGACGTCGTCACCGGCCTGCCCGGCGGCCCGGAGTACGAGGGGGCCGAGGAGCCGCGGGCGATCTCCGCGACCTGCGGCCCGGTCCGCGTCTGGTCGGTCTACGTGCCGAACGGCCGCGAGGTCGCCCACGACCACTACGCGTACAAGCTCCGCTGGCTGGAGGCGCTCAAGGCCGCCGTCGCGGACGACGCGGCGGGCGGGCGCCCCTTCGCCGTCCTCGGGGACTACAACATCGCCCCGACCGACGACGACGTCTGGGACCGGTCGCTCTTCGAGGGCGCCACGCACGTGACGGAGCCGGAGCGGGCCGCGCTGGCCGGTCTGCGCGAGACCGGACTGACCGACGTCGTCCCGCGCCCCCTGAAGTACGACCACCCCTACACGTACTGGGACTACCGCCAGCTCTGCTTCCCGAAGAACAAGGGCATGCGCATCGACCTGGTCTACGGCAACAAGCCCTTCGCCGAGGCGGTCTCGGACAGCTACGTGGACCGCGAGGAGCGCAAGGGCAAGGGCGCGTCCGACCACGCCCCGGTCGTCGTCGACCTCGACGTCTGACGGCCGCCCCGCCCGGCGGCGGAGATCGTTTCCGCGCGCCGGGTGGTCGAGCGGGAGGTGACGGTGCGAGGCTGTTCGGATGAACATTCCGTTTCTGGACAACTGGCGCAAGCGACATGAGGCCGAGCCGGTCGACTCCCCCCTGGCCGCGGCGTTCGACCGCGACCCGGAGGGAGTGGCCGAGCTGCTCTCCGAGTGCGAGCTGCTGCGTACCCGTGTCGGAACGGCCGGGGTGGTGCTCGACGACACCCCACGCTCCCTCCAGGAGCTCGACCAGCTCCCGCCGCGCTGGCGGAACGATCCGGAGGAGCTCCCCTGGATCGGCAACGACGCCGGGCTCTACCTCGGCACCGTCATCGTCCGGAACGTCCCGGGCGCGCGATGGCAGGTGTGGCCGGGCGGGGGACCGGTGGTGCGCCTCGCCTCCGGCCGGGAGATCCAGGTCGTCGAGGCCGGGCTCGACTGGGCGATGACGGGCTCGCCGGAGCTCTCCCAGGTGTACGCCGAGGCCGCCGAGTACTGACGCGGGAGCCGGCTCGCACCACCCCTTTGCAGTAAATACGGCTTATCTCGGTTTCATGCGTGTCGAACCCGAAGCCCCTTCGTCTCGTGGAACGTTTGCGCTGACCGCGACACCGCCGAGAAGGGGGCAGGGCAGCGCATGGCCGTCGCCGATCCGCTGATCGAACTGCGTGGCGTCAACAAGCACTACGGCGCGCTGCACGTCCTCCACTCCATCGACCTCACCGTCGGACGCGGCGAGGTCGTCGTCGTGATCGGCCCCTCGGGATCGGGCAAGTCCACCCTCTGCCGGGCGATGAACCGGCTGGAGAGCGTCGAGTCGGGCGAGATCGTCATCGGCGGCCGGCCGCTGCCCGAGGAGGGCAAGGCCCTCGCGCGGCTGCGCGCCGAGGTGGGCATGGTCTTCCAGTCGTTCAACCTCTTCGCGCACAAGTCGGTCCTGGCCAACGTCTCCCTCGCGCAGATCAAGGTCCGCAGGCGCGGCAGGGAGGAGGCCGACCGCCGTTCGCGCGCGCTCCTCGACCGCGTCGGTCTCGCCGGGCACGCCGACAAGTACCCGGCGCAGCTCTCCGGCGGTCAGCAGCAGCGCGTGGCGATCGCCCGCGCGCTGGCGATGGACCCGAAGGTGATGCTCTTCGACGAGCCGACCTCGGCGCTCGACCCCGAGATGATCAACGAGGTCCTGGAGGTCATGCAGCAGCTGGCCCG
This sequence comes from Streptomyces sp. NPDC104202, assembly GCF_055584185.1. Classification (NCBI taxonomy): domain Bacteria; kingdom Bacillati; phylum Actinomycetota; class Actinomycetes; order Kitasatosporales; family Streptomycetaceae; genus Streptomyces; species Streptomyces sp. NPDC104202. The sequence goes on from NZ_JBVJMN010000003.1 coordinate 24,390, forward strand.
GGACGGCATGACGATGGTCGTCGTCACCCACGAGATGGGCTTCGCCCGCTCCGCCGCCGACCGCGTCGTCTTCATGGCCGACGGGAAGATCGTCGAGGACCGCACCCCGGAGGAGTTCTTCACCTCCCCGCGCAGCGACCGCGCCAAGGACTTCCTCGCCAAGATCCTCAAGCACTGACCGGGGAGGCCACCATGCAGCGCACGCGCCGGACCCTGGCCGCCCTCGCCCTGCTGCTCGCCGTGGCGGCGCTCGGCGGCTGCGGCAAGGAGGGCAGCCCGCCCGTCAAGGGTCCCCAGCCCGACCAACTCCCCGTCTACCGGGTCCCGTCGGGCTTCACCCTGCCGGACTCGCCCACCTGGAGGCGGGCGAAGGAGCGTGGCCGCCTCGTCGTCGGAGCCAAGGAGGACCAGCCGTACATGGGCGAGAGGGACCCGGCCACCGGCCGCTACTCGGGCTTCGACATCGAGATCGCCCGGATGACGGCCGCCTCCCTGGGCTTCGACCCGGCCGGCGTCGAGTTCCGCACCGTCGCCTCCGCCAACCGCGAGACCGCCCTGCAGAACGGACAGATCGACTACTACGTCGGCACGTACACCATCAACGACAACCGCAAGAAGCTCGTCGGCTTCGCCGGACCGTACTACCTGGCCGGCCAGTCCCTGCTGGTCCGCACCGACGAGAACGACATCCACGGACCGCAGGACCTCGACGGCCGGCGCGTCTGCTCGGCCGCCGGATCCACCCCGTACCAGCGCATCGAGAAGGACTATCCGAAGGCCGACCTCGTCGCCTACGACAGCTACTCCGTCTGCGTGGACAACCTGCTGACCTACCAGGTCGACGCCGTCAGCACCGACGACACGATCCTCATGGGCTACGCCGCCAAGGTCCCCGACGAACTCAAGCTCGCCGGGAAGCCGTTCTCCGAGGAGCCCTACGGCATCGGCGTCCCCCGCGACGACACCGCGCTCCGCCTCGCGCTCGACGACGCCCTCGCCGTCCACGAGAAGAACGGCGACTGGAAAAAGGCGTACGACGCGACCCTCGGCCTCTCCGGGGTCCCCGCCCCGCGCCCGCCCGCCATCGACCGCTACCCGGCGGGCTGACCCGGAGCCGCCTCCGACAGGGAGTCACCGTCATGGACGTCCTGACCGACAACTTCGCGCTCTACGGAGAGGGCTTCCTCGGCACCGTCGAACTCACCGTCTACGCCTCCGCGCTCGCCCTCGTCCTGGGCTTCGTCATGGCGTCCTTCAGGGTGGCGCCCGTGGGCTCCTTCCGGGTGTTCGGCACGGTCTGGGTCACCGTCCTGCGCAACACCCCGCTGACTCTGCTCTTCTTCGCGGTCATGCTCGGCCTGCCGCGCTTCGGACTCGTCCTGCCCTTCGAGGTGTTCGCGGTCCTCGCGCTCGGCTGCTACACCTCCGCCTTCGTCTGCGAGGCGCTGCGCTCCGGCATCAACACCGTGCCCCGCGGACAGGGCGAGGCGGCCCGCAGCCTCGGCATGAGCTTCACCCAGACCCTCTCCACCGTCGTCCTGCCCCAGGCGTTCCGCACCGTCATCCCGCCCATCGGCTCCACCCTCATCGCCCTCGCCAAGAACTCCGCGATCGCGGGCGCGTTCAGCGTCACCGAACTCCTCGGCACCTACAAGACGCTGAGCGAACTCGGCTACGACATCGTGTGGACGTTCGTCTGGATCGCCGTCGGCTACCTGATCATCACCCTCACCATCAGCGCCCTCTTCCACGTCATGGAGCAGCGCTGGGGAGTCGCCCGATGACCGTCGAGTCCACCGCCCTCTACGACGTCCCCGGGCCGCACGCCCGGCGGCGCCACCTCGTCTACGGCCTCGTGTCCACCGTGGTCATCCTCGCGCTGGCCGCCTGGATCCTCCATCTCCTCTTCGACACCGACCAGTTCACCGCCACCAAGTGGGGACCCTTCGCCTACGAGGGCATCCAGGAGCTGCTGCTCCGCGGGCTCGGCAACACCCTCAAGGCGTTCGCCTACGCCTCGGTGCTCTCCCTGGCGCTCGGCGGGCTCCTCGCCGCCGGCCGCCTCTCCGAACACCGGGTCCTGCGGTGGATCTCGACCGTCGTCGTCGAGTTCTTCCGCGCCATGCCCGTGCTGGTCATGATCTTCTTCATCTTCGTGGCGCTCAAGGTGCAGCCGCTGCCCGCGCTCGTCGCCGGACTGACCCTCTACAACGGCTCCGTGCTCGCCGAGGTGTTCCGGACCGGCGTCCACGCCGTCGCGCGCGGCCAGGGCGAGGCGGCGTACGCGCTCGGCATGCGCAAGACCCAGGTCATGACCTACGTCCTGGTGCCCCAGGCCGTCCGCGCCATGCTGCCCGCCATCATCAGCCAGCTGGTGGTCGCCCTGAAGGACACCTCGCTCGGATTCCTCATCACCTACGAGGAGTTCCTGCACGCCGGCAAGCTGATCGCGTCGAACCTCGACTACGACCTGCCGTTCATCCCCGTCGTGCTGGTCATCTCGCCGATCTACATCGGGATGTGCATGCTGCTCTCCTGGTTCGCCGGCTGGGTGGCGCGCAGGGAGCGCCGCAGCCCGAGGACGAAGGCCGTGGACGTCGCTCCGGCCGCACCGGGAACGCTGCTGCCGGGAGAGCGGTAGCCGGTGTGGCGCCCGCCCGGCAGCAGCCGGTGATCACTCCCGCCGCAGAGGCACCGACACGTACGACGGGTCGGCCGACGGGGAGGAGAAGGTCAGCTGCGCGCCGGTCGGGTTGTGCTCGATGTACAGCGGGTCGACGGTGTCGACGACCAGGGCGAGGCGGTGCCCGGCGGGCACGTCGTACGCCGTGGAGAACAGCTCCAGGTCGACGGCGAACGGCTGCCCCGGGGTGCGGTCGTGGAAGGTGTACGGGGCGTTGCTGACGAGCTTGCCGAGTCCGAGCGGACCGACGTCGTAGAGGTAGGCGACGAGGGTGCCGCTCTCCCTGGTCGAGGTCACCGTGGTGTGCACCCGGGCCGTGCCGCGCACCCGCTGCGCGGTGTCGTACCGCTCGGACTGCCAGACGCCGGCGAAGGCGCGGGGGACCAGCGGGACGGACACGACGGGCGGGGTGCGCAGGAACTGGTCCAGGGCGTTGGTGAGCAGGGTGATGCCGCCGTTGGCGCCGGAGTCGACGTTCGCCAGGATCCGCTGCGTGCCGCCGAGGGCGAACTTCCGCTGGTCCGCGTTGACCGACTTCCAGTCGGCGTAGCCCTCGTAGCCGCCGGTGGAACGGGACTTGAGCTGGACGGGCTGCTCACGGTCGATGCCGTTGTCGTCGCCCTTGAGGTACCGGTCGAACCAGCGGTGGGCGCTGGTCCAGGTGTCGTTGGGGAGTCCGAACAGGCCGGTGGCCTCGGCGGTGGCGTGGTCGCCGGGGCGGAACTCCAGCCGCTTGGGGCCGGTGAGCTTCTCGTAGAAGCTCGCGTACTGGTTGGGCGGGAAGATCGTGTCGCCCCACGCGTTGCCGAGCATGATCGCGGCGCCGTTGGCGTTGATCCGGTCCAGGTACGCGGCGGGTGACCGGGTCCTTCCCCAGGCGATCATCTCGTCCTCCTTGTCGAGGTTCGACGAGAGGAAGTCGCCCAGGATCTGCTGGAGTTCGGACCCGGGGCGGCCCGTGAGGTAGCCGGCGCCGCCGAGCAGCGCGGCGGCCTGGAGGTGCTGGGTGCGCCCGCTGTAGATGGAATCGATCAGGTCCGCCCAGCCGCTCAGGGCGGCGACGGCCTTCACCCGTGGGTCGTGGGCGGCGGCGAGCAGGCTGATGCCGGCGCCGTAGCTCACCCCCGCCATGCCGATGTGGTCCGGGTCCGAGGGGGTGTTCGCCAGGGCCCAGTCGATGACCTTCGACGCGTCGGCGACGTCCTTGGGCCCCGCCGTCTCGATCTCGCCGCCGGACTGCCAGAAGCCGCGCGAGTTGTAGCTCACCACCACGTAGCCGGACTCGGCGAGCCGCTCGGCCTGCGCCAGGTACTCGATCTGCGGCATCGCCCAGCTGGTGGGGAGCACGATCAGGGGGTGGGCGCCGCCGCCGGCGGGGGTGACGACGTTCGCCTTGAGGACGGTGCCGCCGTCGCCGGCGATGTCGACGAACCGGACGCCGCTCCGTCCGGTGGCGGCGGCCTCCGCGGCCTGCGCGCCGGGCGCGAGTCCGAGCGCCGTCCCGGCCACGAGGGCGGCCGAGACGGCGAGGACCAGGGATGTACGCACGGGTCACTCCTCACTGGGGCACTGATGGGGGGCAGTGAAAGTGACCCGACGGTAACCGGCCAGACTTACCCGTGGTAACCGGTCGGTATGTTACGCACGGGTAACGATTGGATCCGAGGCGCGGAGGGTGCCGGCCTCCGTCAGATCCGTCAGGGCGTCCCCGAACCGCCCCGCGGCGACCAGGAACATCGCCCGGTCCGTCAGCGCCCGGGCGAGGGCGCCCCGGCCGGGCGGGACGGAGCGCGCCAGGGCCACCCCCTCGTCGAAGAGGGGGCGGAGCGACTCCTCCAGCCCCGGGTGGCGGGGCCCGTCGTCCCAGCGCGCGGCGGACCGCGCCGTCAGGCGGCGATGGGCCGACAGGGCCTCCCGTGAGGGGCCGGCCCCGGCCGGCCGCGTCGCCTCCGCGCGCAGGGCGGGGATCGCGGCGAGGTAGGCGTCCCGGGTGTCCGGCGACCACTCGTGCAGGTCGGCGCCGAACGGCGGCAGCGGTGCGTCCCGGGACGCCGCGGGCTCCTCCGTCCGGCAGGCCAGGGCGAGCAGGGTCACCCAGGAGGAGCCGGAGCCGCGCGTCGTGATCTCACCGGACTCCGCGAGCCGCCCGAGCACCCCGAGGGCCTCCCGCCGGTCCGCCCCCGCCTCCTCGGGGCGTCCGGCGGCGTCCAGCGCCCCGGCGCGGTGCGTCAGCTCCCACACCAGCCGGGCCGCGGTGAGCGATCCGTCCTCGACCCCCCTCCGCGTGGCGTCGAGGGGGCCCGCCAGCGCGTCCGCCGCCTCTCCGTGCCGCCCGGCCGCCGCCAGCTCCGCCGCCCACTGGACGGCGCCGTCGAAGGTGGCCGGCGGCCGCCCCGCGGCGGCGGCGCGCCCGAGGACCTCCGCCGCTTCCCCGTGGCGTCCCTCCTCCGCCAGCACGTTCGCCAGCCGCCCCTGCCCGGCGAGGGGGTGCCCTGCGATCCCGCCTTCGAAGGCGGCCCGTCCGGCCTCGGCCATCTCCTGGCACGCCGCCCACCCGTCGGCCCGCCGCCCGGCGGCGAAGAGCGCGCGCTGGTGGAACCAGAGGGCCTCCTGGAGCGCCCCCGCCCGGTTCGGTTCGCCGGCGCCGATGCGCCGTGCGGCCTCCACCGCCTCGGCCGTCAGCGCCGGCTCCAGCTCGGGGCGCCCCCTGCGTGCCACCTCGCAGCCGTACGAGGTCAACGCGGAGGCCAGCTTCGGGAGATAGGCCGCCGGGCTCACCCGCGACAGCACCCGGTACGCCTCGACCTCGTCCGCCCGGCTCAGCCGGTCGGATCCGAGCAGCATCGTCCGCGCCCTCAGCACCGCATCGTGATCGACGTTCTCGGAGTGATTCATGACGGAGATTCTGAGGGCCGGTCACGGCCGCGGACCAGGCTTCCGAAGTGTGCGATCGGTCCTACGAAAACCGCCTCTGACCTGTCATGATGGTGACGTCATCACCCCTGGGGACTGCGGGCGGGAGGCACGGTGGGGGACACCAGCGGCGCACCGGACGTCTTCGACCCCCGGCTCTACGCGACCGGCATCCCGCACGACCGCTTCCGCGCCCTGCGCGACCACGCCCCCGTCGCCCGTCAGACGGAGCCCGAGATCCTGGGCTGGCCCGCCGGTCCCGGCTTCTGGGCCGTCACCCGGCACGCCGACGTGGTGCGGGTGCTGAAGGACTCCGGGACGTACTCCTCGCACCTCGGCGCGACCCAGATCCGCGACCCTGACCCCGCCGACCTGCCCTTCATCCGGCGCATGATGCTCAATCAGGACCCGCCGGAGCACGGGCGGCTGAGGCGGCTGGTGAGCCGCGCGTTCACGCCGGGAAGGATCGCGCGGTTCACGGCGACCGCGCGCGAGAGGGCCGCCGGACTCCTTGCCGAGGCGGTCGCGGACGGCGGCGCGGTGGACCTCGTCAGGACGGTCACCGACGACTACGCGCTCCTCAACCTCACCGATCTGCTCGGCGTGCCCGCGAGCGACCGCGGGCTGCTCCACACCTGGACCGAGCGGGTCATCGCCTACCAGGACCCCGACGAGCCGCCCGTCCTGGACGCCGCGGGCCGGCCGGTCAACCCGCGGTCGCCGGCCATGCTCGCCGAGATGTTCGCCTACGCCCAGGACCTCGCCGCGTACAAGCGCTCGCATCCCGCCGACGACGTCATGACCTCCCTGGCCACCTCCGAACTCGCCGACGCGGAACTGGAGATGTTCTTCTTCCTGCTGACCGTCGCGGGAAACGACACGGTCCGCAGCGCCGCCCCCGGCGGCCTCCTCGCGCTGGCCGGGCACCCGGGCGAACAGCGGCGGCTCTGGAACGGCGAGGTGTCCCTGGAGACGGCGGTGGACGAACTCCTGCGCGTGCACCCGCCGGTGCTGTCGTTCCGCCGCACGGCGAACCGCGACACCGAACTGGCCGGGCAGCCCGTCCGCGCCGGCGACAAGGTCGTCGTCTTCCACGCCTCCGCCAACCACGACGAGCGCGTCTTCGCCGAGCCACACCGCCTCGACCTGGCCCGGACGCCGAACCCGCACGTCTCCTTCGGCGACGGCCCGCACGTCTGCCTCGGCGCCCACTTCGCCCGGCTCCAGCTCACGGTGCTCTATGAGGAGGTGCGGCGGACCTGCGGGGGAGTGACCCTCGCCGGACCGCCCCGCAGGCTCGTGTCCAACTTCGTCAACGGGATCAAGTCGCTGCCGGTGCGGCTGCGGGAGCCGTGAGCGCGGTCCGCGTGACGTCGGCGACGAGCTCCACGACGTCGGGGCCGTACGCCTGGGTGTTGACCACCTTCAGAAGCAGGACGAAGGAGCCGTCCGTCCCGTACGTGCCGGCCAGCTCCTTGTAGTGGCGGGCCAGATGTCTCGCAGCGGCCTGATTGGTTATCGCGGCCTGGCCGCAGAGCAGGAACACGGGCCGAACGCCCTCGCCGCGGGTGACGCGGGCGAGGACGACGTATTCGCTCACTCCCCACTCCGCGCGGTAGTTCTCGCCCGCCACGGTGAGCATCCCCCGGTCCTCGATCGGTTCCTGCTCGACGTTCATCGTGACTCCCGGCAGAAGGTTCGGCAGATGGGCTGCCATGCGCCGATTGGAGTAGGGGCCGCCGATGCAGAACTCCGCCACATCCCCCAGTCCCTGACGGGCTGTGTCGTGCTGCACGATGCGGGGTCTTGCCCCGCAGTCCTTGATCAGCGCCGACAGTTCGATGAGCGCCGAGACGTCGGTGGCGTGCACGCTGCGCTCGCTGCCTGCCAGACGGTTCACCACGAGCAGGCACTCCGAGCCGCCCGGCAGGCCGAAGAACGCCTGCTTGCGGCGGAGCCTGCGCCGCCAGAGGTAGGTGCGGGACAGCCAGCCGAGGGAGGCGCTGACCCCGGTCGCCAGGACTCCGAGCACGATGTTCCGCACGTCTTCGTTCATGGGCGGGCATGGTAGCGGCCGACCGGTCCCTTGTTCGAGGCGGTCCTGACGGATCGGGCGGACGGAAGTTACGCTGCGCGGACGGTTGTTGACTGGAGGTAGGAATGCGTCGCTCCGCCGCTGGGAAGGTCTCCGTACTCGCCGTCGCGGCGACGGTGCTCTCGATGGGCGCCGCCGCGCCGGCGCCGGCCCCGCCGAGCGCGCCGCCACCACCCGTCAAGGAACCCGTCGCCGTCGGGTACGGCGGGGCCGTCGCCAGCGTCGACGCCGACGCCTCGGCCGCCGGGGTCGAGGTGCTCCGCAAGGGCGGGAACGCGGTGGACGCCGCCGTCGCCGTCGCGGCCGCCCTCGGCGTCACCGAGCCGTACTCGGCGGGCATCGGGGGAGGCGGCTACCTCGTCTACTACGACGCGAAGAGCCGCACCGTCCACACGATCGACGGGCGCGAGACGGCGCCCCGCTCCGCCGGCGCGGACCTCTTCGTGGAGGACGGGAAGCCGATCCCCTTCGAGGAGGGCCAGACGAGCGGTCTGGGCGTCGGCACCCCCGGCACCCCGGCGACCTGGCAGACCGCCCTTGACGCCTGGGGCAGCCGGCGGCTCTCCACCCTCCTGGAGCCCGCCGAGCGCCTGGCCCGCCAGGGCTTCACCGTCGACGCCACCTTCCGCGCCCAGACGGCCGCCAACGAGGCCCGCTTCCGCGACTTCCCGGCGTCGTCCGCGCTCTTCCTGCCGGGCGGGCAGCTGCCGGTGGTCGGCACCGCGTTCAAGAACCCCGACCTGGCCCGTACGTACGAGAAGCTCGGCCGCGAGGGCGTCGGCGCCCTCTACCGGGGGCCGCTCGCCCGGGACATCGTGAACACCGTCCGCACGCCCCCGGTCCGCGACGGCGCCACCCGGACCGTCCGGCCCGGTGGCCTGACGGAACGTGACCTCGCCGCGTACCGGACGGAGTTCCGCAAGCCCACCAAGGTGTCCTACCGCGGTCTCGACGTGTACGGGATGGCGCCGTCGTCCTCCGGTGGCACGAGCGTCGGCGAGGCGCTCAACATCCTGGAGGGCACCGACCTCTCCGCCGCCTCGCAGGCCGGGTACCTGCACCGGTACATCGAGGCCAGCCGGATCGCCTTCGCCGACCGGGGCCGCTGGGTCGGCGACCCGGGGTTCGAGTCCGTTCCCACGCGGGGCCTGCTGTCCCAGCGGTTCGCCGACTCCCGGGCCTGCCTGATCCGCGACGACGCCGTCCTGGCCAGCCCCCTCCCGCCGGGCGACCCCGCGAGCCCGGTGCCCTGCGCGAGCGGCGGGACCGCCGCCCCGACCCCGTACGAGGGCGAGAACACGACCCATCTGACCGTGGCCGACAAGTGGGGCAACACCGTCGCCTACACCCTGACCATCGAGTCCACGGGCGGCAGCGGCATCACCGTGCCCGGCCGCGGCTTCCTGCTCAACAACGAGCTGACCGACTTCTCCTTCGCCCCGGCGAACCCGGCCGTGCACGACCCGAACCTGCCCGGCCCGGGCAAGCGGCCGCGCTCCTCGATCTCCCCGACGATCGTCCTCGACCGTCACGACCGGCCCGTCCTCGCCCTCGGCTCCCCGGGCGGCGCGACCATCATCACCACCGTCCTCCAGACGCTGACCGGCGTCGTCGACCGCGGCCTGCCGCTCGTCGACGCCATCGCCGCGCCCCGCGCCAGCCAGCGCAACCAGGCGACGACCGAACTCGAACCGGCGCTGTGGAACAGCCCGCTGCGGACCGAACTGGAGGCCATCGGCCACGGTTTCCGGCAGAACCCGGAGATCGGCGCCGCGACCGGCGTCCAGCGTCTCCCCGACGGCCGCTGGCTGGCCGCGGCGGAGACGGTCCGCCGCGGCGGCGGCTCGGCCATGGTGGTCCGGCCGGCCGACGGCAGGGACTGAGGCCCGCCCCGCCGGCCGGCGCGACCACGGGTCGTCCCCCGGCGGGGGGGGGCCGGGCCGTCCTCGGCCCGGAGGTGCCGAGGGCCTTCCGCCGGCCCTCCCCTGCGGGCGCCGGGCGGCTACAGGGCGGTCAGCACCCGCGGTCCGGCGTCCGTGATCGCGACCGTGTGCTCGGCGTGGGAGGCGCGCGAGCCGTCGAGGGTGCGGATGGTCCAGCCGTCGCGGGCCGTGTAGTGGCCGTCCGTCCCGCCGCCGATGAGCATCGGCTCGATCGCCAGCGCCATGCCGTGCCGGAGCCGCATGCCGCGGCCCGGGCGCCCCTCGTTGGGGACGCCCGGGTCCTCGTGCATGGTGCGGCCGATGCCGTGACCGCCGAAGCCGTCGGGGATGCCGTACCCCGCCTCCCGGCAGACCCGGCCGACGGCGTGGGCGATGTCGCCGATCCGGTTGCCGACGACGGCGGCGGCGATGCCGGCCTCCAGGGCGCGCTCCGCCGTGGCGATCAGACGGGTGTCCTCCGGCCGGGCGCGGCCCACCGTGAAGCTGACGGCCGCGTCGCCGACCCAGCCGTCCAGCGCCGCCCCGCAGTCGACGGACACCAGGTCGCCGTCGGCCAGCCGCTCGGAGCCGGGGATGCCGTGCACGATCGCGTCGTTGACCGAGAGGCACACGACCGCCGGGAACGGCACCGGAGCCCACTCCGGGTGGTAGCCCAGGAAGGGCGAGCCGGCGCCCGCCTCCGCCAGGACCTCGCGTGCGGCCCGGTCGAGTTCGGCCAGGGCGACGCCGGGCGCCGCGACCTCCCGGGCGGCGGCGAGGGCCCGTGCGACCACCCGTCCCGCCTCGCGCATCGCGTCCAGGGATTCGTTCGTCTTGATCTCCACCATGCCAATTACTATACCGGTATTAGAATGGCGTCATGGTGCGCACACCCCTGACCCCCGAAGAGCGCGAGCGCGGCGAGCGGCTCGGCGTCCTCCTGCGCGCGGCGCGCGGCGAGCGGTCCATGGCCGAGATCGCCGCGGCCGCCGGACTCTCCGCCGAGACCCTCCGCAAGATCGAGACCGGCCGGGCCCCGACACCCGCCTTCTTCACCGTCGCCGCCCTCGCCGGCGTCCTCGGCCTGTCCATGGACGAGCTCGTCGCGCTCTGCACCCCGGTGCCCGTCTGACGCCCCCGCGCGGGCGGGACCCGGTGGAGCCGCCCCGGGTGCGGCGCGGTCGACGCGCCCGGCCCGGGTCCGGCCGGCGCCACCGCTTAGGCTCCCGGCATGATCTCCGAGGAACTGCGGCGCGGCCGCTACGTCAGCCTGACCACCTACCGGAAGGACGGCACCCCCGTCGCCACCCCCGTCTGGTACGCCGTCGAGGGCTCCGAGCTGTACGCCTGGACCCGCACCGACTCCTGGAAGGTCAAGCGGCTGCGGAACGACGCCCGGGTCCTCGTCGCCGTCTGCGACGTGCGCGGCAACGTCCCGGAGGGCGCCGAGCGCGTCCAGGGCGAGGGGAGGCTCGTCACGGGGGAGGAGCTGACCCGGATCCGCGGCCTGCTCCGGCGCAAGTACACCTGGCAGTTCTGGCTGACCGACGTGCCCGCCATGATCGCCCGGCGGGGGAAGCGCCCGCACACCGGGATCGTCGTGACCTTCTGAGCCGCGCACCCCACCGAAAACGGTCCGTAGTCGTCCCGTAACACGACTGCGGTCCAATGTCCGCGGACCGGAAGGTTCCAGTCGACCGCGGGGCAGGTGCGTGACGCATGACGGTGTATCAACTCCCCACGGGAGTCAGTTCCTTCACGGCGTGGCTGACGGAGCTGGCCCCGCGCCTGCGTCCGGGCGCCGGCTGGTACGGAGTCTTCGCCGAACGCGACCCGGCGGGGATGCGCGCCTGCTTCGCCGGTACGGAGATCCTCCCCTGGGACGTCGTCGAAGCCCTCCTCCAGGACGCCGGCGAACCCGCCGGCGGAGCGTTCGCCGCCCGGGGCCGCACCCTCCACGCGGCGGCGGCAGCCGCCCACGACCGCCGGCCCGGCGGCGCCGCCGCCCTCGCGGAACGCCGGGCCCTCATGGAACGCGAACGCCGCCGCGCCGCCTCCCGCGCGCGCGACCTCGACGACCGCCTCCGCGCCGTCCCGCCTCCCGGGCCCGACGAGGCCGCCCGTCTGCGCCACGACCTCGCCTGGGTCCGCGACGACCACACCCGTGCGCTCGCCCGGGTCCGGGAACTGACGCACCGGCTCGCCGGCCTGGGCGAGGGGGCGCCGGCGCCGGAGGCGGCGAGGGGGCCCGTGCTCGGCCCCGAGCGCTTCGGCGACGAGACGGGCCGCGAGTCGGGTCGCGAGACCGGCCACGCGACAGGCCGCGAGACCGGACGGGCGGCGGTGTCCGCGGCGGCGCAGGCGCCCGCTCCGGTACCGGCATTCGCTCCGGTGCACGCGTACGCTCCGGCTCCGGTGTCGGCCCAGGCGTCGGGTCCGGCCTCCTCTCCGGCATCGGCGCATGCGTCGGATTCGGCATCGGCCCAGGCTTCGGCTCCGGCATCGGCGCATGCGTCGGATTCGGCATCGGCCCAGGCTTCGGCTCCGGCATCGGCCCAGGCGTCGGGTCCGGCATCCGCCCCGTCTCCTGCTCCCGAGGCCGCGGTGAAGGCCAAGCGGCGGCCCCGCGGCGCCCGGTACGCCTGGCTGGAGGAGGGCGACGAGGCGACCGAGGCGCAGGCGGCGGTCGTCCTCCCCGCCGGGGGCGCGGTGCCGCGCGGCGCCCGGTTCGGCGGAGCGGCGCCGGACGAGGGGACGGGGGCGGACGGCCGGACCGCGGTGCCCGGGGCGGACGATCCGGAGGCGGTGCGGGCGGCGGCCAACGCGGTCTACGCGCTGCGGCGGCTGCGCGCCCAGGGGCGCAGCGGCGAGGCGCACGCCCTGCTGTGCGAGGCGCTCGGAGGGCCGCCGGCCCGGCTGCCGGCCCTCGCCGCGGAGCTGCACCGGGCCGGGCTCGGCGCCGACTGGACCACCCTGCTCTGGGAGGCGGCCTCCCTGCCGCCAGGCCGGCTCGCGGCCGTGGCCGGCGCGCTCGCCGACGCCGGCCGGGCCGCCGACTGCGAGCACCTCCTGCGCCAGGGCGTGGCCCGGCCGGTGGAGGAGCTCGCCGGCGCCTGTTCCGCCCTCCGTGCCGAGCACCACGACCGGGAGGCCCGCGCGCTGCTCACCGCCTTCGTCCGCGCCCGCACCCCCGAGGACGCCGCCCACCTCGCCGCCGCGGACCCCCGCACCCTCGTCCCCCGGCTCCTCGACGCCGCCCGCGCCGTCTCCGCCGCCCGCGAGCGCGACGTCCACCACGCCCTGCGGGTGGCGGGCCTGGCGGGGGCCTGACGGAGTCGGGGGTCCCGCGCTCCGCCGAGGCGGGCGGGCCGTCGCCCCGAGCATTCGGGCGGCGCGGGATGGGTCCGTACGTGTCGGTACGTGTCCGACGTGGACCACTCGGGTATGAAACATGATCGACCCGGCCGCTTCGCTGCGGTGGTCTTGCTCCGGGGTGTGACGGGGCTTACGTTCTCCTCCTACGCATCGCGTCTACGTGCGTAGAGGCTCTCTGACGCCGTGCCGAAGGAGCAGCTCATGACCGACGTCGTACGCGCCGCACTCGTCCAGGCGACCTGGACCGGCGACACCGAATCCATGATCGCCAAACACGAGGAACACGCCCGGGAGGCCGCCCGGCAGGGCGCCAAGGTGATCGGCTTCCAGGAGGTGTTCAACGCCCCCTACTTCTGCCAGGTCCAGGAGCCCGAGCACTACCGGTGGGCCGAGCCCGTCCCCGACGGCCCCACCGTCTCCCGGATGCGCGACCTCGCCCGCGAGACCGGGATGGTGATCGTGGTCCCCGTCTTCGAGGTCGAGAGCGAGGGCTTCTACTACAACACCGCCGCCGTCATCGACGCCGACGGCTCCTACCTCGGCAAGTACCGCAAGCACCACATCCCGCAGGTCAAGGGCTTCTGGGAGAAGTACTACTTCCGCCCGGGCAACGCCGGCTGGCCGGTCTTCGACACCGCCGTCGGCAAGATCGGGGTGTACATCTGCTACGACCGGCACTTCCCCGAGGGGTGGCGGCAACTCGGTCTCAACGGTGCGCAGTTGGTCTACAACCCGTCGGCCACCCATCGCGGCCTGTCGTCCTACCTCTGGCAGCTGGAGCAGCCCGCCGCGGCCGTCGCCAACGAGTACTTCGTCGCCGCGATCAACCGCGTCGGCGTCGAGGAGTACGGCGACAACGACTTCTACGGCACCAGCTACTTCGTCGACCCGCGCGGCCGCTTCGTCGGCGAGCCCGCCTCCGACAAGAGCGAGGAACTCGTCGTCCGCGACCTCGACTTCGGGCTCATCGAGCAGGTGCGCCAGCAGTGGGCCTTCTACCGGGACCGCCGCCCCGACGCGTACGACGGGCTGGTGCAGCCGTGAGCGGTCTCTTCGAGCGGCACAAGGCCGTCATCCCCGACTGGGTCGCCCTCTACTACCGCGACCCCATCGAGATCACCCACGGCGAGGGCCGGCACGTCTGGGACGCCGAGGGGCGCAGGTACCTCGACTTCTTCGGCGGCATCCTCACCACCATGACCGCCCACGCCCTGCCCGAGGTCACCAAGGCCGTCGCCGAGCAGGCCGGACGCATCATCCACTCCTCGACGCTCTACCTCAACCGGCCGATGGTGGAGCTCGCCGAGCGGATCGCCGGCCTGTCCGGCATCCCCGACGCCCGCGTCTTCTTCACCACCTCCGGCACCGAGGCCAACGACACGGCGCTGCTGCTCGCCACCGCGTACCGCCGCTCGAACCAGATCCTGGCGATGCGCAACAGCTACCACGGCCGGTCCTTCTCGACCGTCGGCATCACCGGCAACCGCTCCTGGTCGCCCACCGGGCTCTCGCCGCTGCAGACCCTCTACGTGCACGGCGGTGTCCGCACCCGCGGCCCGTACGCCGGATTCACCGACGACCGGTTCATCGAGGCGTGCGTCGCCGACCTCGAGGACCTCCTCGGCCACACCCGCGAGGTCGCCGCGCTGATCGCCGAACCGATCCAGGGCGTCGGCGGCTTCACCTCCCCGCCCGACGGGCTGTACGCCGCCTTCCGCCGCGTCCTCGGCCGGCACGGCATCCTCTGGATCGCCGACGAGGTGCAGACCGGCTGGGGCCGCACCGGCGAGCACTTCTGGGGCTGGCAGGCGCACGGCCAGGCCGGGCCGCCCGACATCCTCACCTTCGCCAAGGGCATCGGCAACGGCATGTCCGTCGGCGGTGTCGTCGCCCGCGCCGAGGTCATGAACTGTCTCGACGCCAACTCCATCTCCACCTTCGGCGGATCGCCGGTCACCATGGCCGCCGGCCTCGCCAACCTCTCGTACCTGCTCGAACACGACCTCCAGGGCAACGCGCGCCGCGTCGGCGGCCTCCTGATCGAACGCGTCCGCGCCGCCTGCGCCCGGGTCCCCGAGGTGCGCGAGGTCCGCGGCCGCGGCCTGATGATCGGCATCGAGCTGACGGAGCCGGGCACCGACCGGGCGAACCCGGACGCGGCCGCCGCCGTCCTGGAGGCCGCGCGCGAGAACGGCCTGCTCATCGGCAAGGGGGGCGGCCACGACACGAGCACCCTGCGCATCGCCCCGCCGCTCTCGCTCACCGTCGCCGAGGCCGAGGAGGGCGCCGCGCTCCTCGAACAGGCACTCGCGACCCTGTAACCGTCCCCTCAAGCAGGGAGAGTCCCGTGAGCACCCGAACCCTGATCAGGGGCGGTCTCGTCGTCACCGCCGCGGACGAGGTCCACGCCGACGTGCTGATCGAGGACGGCCGCGTCGTCGCCCTCGCAACCCACGGCTCGGACGTGGCGGCCGGCTGGACCGCCGACCGGATCCTCGACGCCACCGACCGCTACGTGCTGCCCGGCGGCGTCGACGCCCACACGCACATGGAGCTGCCCTTCGGCGGCACCTCCGCCTCCGACACCTTCGAGACCGGCACCCGCGCCGCCGCGTGGGGCGGCACCACCACCATCGTCGACTTCGCCGTGCAGAGCGTCGGCCGGAGCCTGCGGGAGGGACTCGACACCTGGTACGCGAAGGCCGACGGCAACTGCGCGATCGACTACGCGTTCCACATGATCCTCTCCGACGTCAACGAGCACACGCTCAAGGAGATGGACCGGCTCGTCCAGGAGGGCATCTCCTCGTTCAAGCTGTTCATGGCCTACCCCGGCGTCTTCTACAGCGACGACGGGCAGATCCTGCGCGCCATGCAGCGCTCCGCCGACAACGGCGGGCTGATCATGATGCACGCCGAGAACGGCATCGCCATCGACGTCCTCGTCGAACAGGCCCTCGCCCGCGGCGAGACCGACCCCCGCTACCACGGCGAGGTCCGCAAGGCGCTCCTGGAGGCCGAGGCCACCCACCGCGCCATCCAGCTCTCCCGCGTGGCCGGTTCGCCCCTCTACGTCGTCCACGTCTCCGCCGAGGAGGCCGTCGCCGAGATCGCCGCCGCCCGCGACAAGGGCCTCCCGGTCTTCGGCGAGACCTGCCCGCAGTACCTCTTCCTGTCCACCGACAACCTCGCCGAACCGGGCTTCGAGGGCGCCAAGTACGTCTGCTCCACCCCGCTCAGGCCGAAGGAGCACCAGGCCGCACTCTGGCGCGGTCTGCGCACCGACGACCTCCAGGTGGTCTCCACCGACCACTGCCCCTTCTGCTTCACCGGCCAGAAGGACCTCGGCCGCGGCGACTTCTCCAAGATCCCCAACGGCCTGCCCGGGGTGGAGAACCGCATGGACCTCCTCCACCAGGCCGTCGTGGAGGGGCGCATCTCCCGGCGCCGCTGGATCGAGATCGCCTGCGCCACCCCGGCCCGGATGTTCGGTCTCCACCCGCAGAAGGGGACGATCGCGCCGGGCGCCGACGCGGACGTCGTCATCTACGACCCGCACGCCCGCCAGACGATCTCCGCGTCCACCCACCACATGAACGTCGACTACTCCGCGTACGAGGGGAAGACGATCACGGGCCAGGTCGAGACGGTCCTCTCGCGCGGCGAACTCGTCATCGACCACCGGAAGTTCACCGGTCGCGCCGGACACGGCGTCTTCACCCCCCGCTCCACCTGTCAGTACCTGAACTAGGAGATCGACGTTGGACTTCGGACTCGTCCTGCAGACCGACCCGCCCGCCTCGGAGGTCGTCGGACTGATGCGCCGGGCGGAGCGCAACGGCTTCCGCTACGGCTGGACCTTCGACTCGGCCGTGCTCTGGCAGGAGCCCTTCGTCATCTACAGCCGGATCCTGGAGCACACCACCAAGCTCCACGTCGGACCGATGGTGACCAACCCGGGGACCCGGACGTGGGAGGTGACGGCCTCCACCTTCGCGACCCTGAACGACATGTTCGGCAACCGCACCGTCTGCGGCATCGGCCGCGGCGACTCCGCCATGCGCGTCGCCGGCCGCAGGCCCAACACACTCGCCCGGCTCGGCGAGGCCATCGACGTCATCCGCGACCTCGCCGAGGGCCGCGAGGCGTCCGTGGACGGCAGCCCGATCCACCTGCCCTGGGTGCGGAACGGAAAGCTGCCGGTGTGGATGGCCGCGTACGGCCCCAAGGCGCTCGCCCTCGCCGGACAGAAGGCCGACGGGTTCATCCTCCAGCTCGCCGACCCGTTCCTCACCGAGTGGATGGTCAAGGCGGTCCGCCAGGCCGCCGCCGACGCCGGACGCGACCCCGACGCCCTCACCATCTGCGTCGCCGCCCCCGCCTACGTCACGGCCGACGACTCCCCGGAGGCCCTGGCCCACGCCCGCGACCAGTGCCGCTGGTTCGGCGGTATGGTCGGCAACCACGTCGCCGACCTCGTGACCAAGTACGGCGAGCACTCCGGCATGGTGCCCGAGGAGCTCACCGCCTACATCAAGAACCGTCAGGGCTACGACTACAGCCACCACGGCCGGGCCGACAACCCCGACACCACCTTCGTCCCCGACGACATCGTCGACCGCTTCTGCCTCCTCGGCCCCGCCGACGCCCACGTCGCCAGACTCCGCCATCTCCAGGACCTCGGCGTCGACCAGTTCGCCGTCTACGACATGCACGACAACCGCGAAGGCACCATCGACGCCTACGGCACGTCCGTCATCCCGCTCTTCTCCTGACCCCACGCCCGCCGCAGGCCCGACCCACGAGGAGCGTGACAGCCATCTCCACGGCGGCCAGGAGCAGCCGTTCGGCGGCCCGCGGCGTCTGCGGCACGGCGCTCACGCGCCGGCGTTCAGCTGCTCCTCGAGGGAGGCCAGCGTCCGGTAGCAGTCCAGCACCTGGGCGAGGGAGGAGTTCGGCTCGCGGCCCTCGCGGATCGCGGCGACGAACTCGCGGTCCTGGAGCTCGATGCCGTCCATCGACACGTCGACGCCGCTGACGTCGACCGGCTCGTCCTTGCCGGTGAACAGGTCGTCGTAGCGGGCGAGGTAGGTGCCGGTGTCGCCGATGTACCGGAAGAACGTGCCCAGCGGGCCGTCGTTGTTGAACGACAGCGACAGCGTGCAGAGCGCGCCGTTCGCCGCCCGCAGCTGGATCGACATGTCCATCGCGATGCCCAGCTCGGGGTGGATCGGACCCTGCAGGGCGTTGGCCTGCACGATCGGCGAGCCGGTCTGGTAGGCGAACAGGTCGACGGTGTGGGCGGCGTGGTGCCACAGCAGGTGGTCGGTCCAGGAGCGCGGCTCGCCCAGCGCGTTGAGGTTCTTCCGGCGGAAGAAGTACGTCTGCACGTCCATCTGCTGGATGCCGAACGTGCCGGCCTCGATCCGCCGCCGCACCCACTGGTGGCTGGGGTTGAAGCGCCGGGTGTGGCCCGCCATGGCGACGAGCCCGGTCCGCTCCTGCGCCGCCAGGCACGCCTCGGCGTCCGCGAGGGAGGCGGCGACCGGGATCTCGACCTGGACGTGCTTGCCCGCGGCGAGGCAGGCCAGCGTCTGCTCGGCGTGCATCGGCGTGGGCGTGGCCAGGACGACGGCGTCGACGTCGTCCATGGCCAGCACCTCGTCCAGGGAGGCCGCGGCGCGGCCCACGCCCTGCTCGGCGGCGAACTTCCGCGCGCGCTCCAGGGTGCTGCTCACCACGGCGGTCACCTCGACGCCGTCGATCCGGCGCAGGGCGGCCGCGTGCTTGGCACCGAAGGCGCCGCCGCCGGCCAGGGCGATCCTCAGGGTCCGGTTGTCGGTCATGTCACTCCTTCACGGCGGGCTCGTCGGCCCGCGGGCGGTTTTCCAGGATCAGGTGCCCGACGGCGGTGTTGGACGCGGGCACATGGTAGAAGCGGTGCTTGAGCCCGACCTCGCCGGAACCGTCGACGTCGCTCATCGCCCCGCGGGCTATCAGCCACATGACCAGCTCGATGCCCTCCGAGCCGGCCTCCTCGACGTACTCCAGGTGCGGCACCTCGGCGAGGCCCGCCGGGTCCTCGACGAGCCGGTCGAGGAAGGCGTTGTCCCACTCCCGGTTGATCAGGCCGGCCCGCGGCCCCTGGAGCTGGTGGCTCATGCCGCCGGTGCCCCACACCTGGACCTTCAGCGGCCGGTCGTAGGACTCGATCGCCCTGCGCAGGGCCCGTCCGAGCGCGAAGCACCGGGCGCCCGAGGGAACCGGGTACTGCACCACGTTGACGTGGAACGGGATGACCTTGCACGGCCACCTGTCGACGTCGCCGAACATCAGCGACAGCGGCACGGTCAGGCCGTGGTCGACGGCCATCTCGTTGACGAGGGTGAGGTCGAAGTCGTCCCGGATGAGCGCGTGCGCGATGTGCGCCGCCAGGTCGGGGTCGCCCTCGATGCCGGGGACGGGGCGGGGCCCGTACCCCTCGTCGGCGGTGGGGTAGGCGGCACCGGTGCCCAGCACGAAGGTCGGGATCATCGACTGGTCGAAGGCGCTGGCGTGGTCGTTGTAGACCAGGAAGACGACGTCGGGGACGTTCTCCCGCTCCCACTCCCGGGAGTACGCGTACCCGTCGAAGACCGGCCGCCAGTAAGGCTCCCCGGTCTTGCCGTGGTCCAGCGCGGCGCCGATCGCCGGCACGTGCGAGGTGAAGACGGCAGCGGTGATCTCGGCGTGCTCCGCCGGGGCCGCCGGGGCGTGCGCCGCTTCGAGGACGGCGTGGTCGATCCGGTTGCCCTCGACCGGGCGGCCCCCGCGGGCCATCATGTCGCGGTACTCCTGCTCGGTCATCCCCGTCATCGAGCCGGCCATCTGCTGGAACGAGAAGCCCAGCGTGGCGCCCCACTTGGCGAGGAAGTAGATGTTGCCTCCCTCGCGCATCGCCGCGTTCAGGTCACGGTCGAGCAGCGCCTGCTTCTGCTCCTCCCGCAGCGGCCACGCGTCCAGGTAGGCACGCTCGTCGGCGAGGTAGCTCGCGCGGTTCTCCGCGGTCATCAGGGACATGCAGAACTGGTTGAGGTGGTATCCCTTGGCCGACTGCTCGGAGTCGAAGATCGTCGTCCCCGGAACCAGCTTGTAGGTCTTGTCCAGCGCCATGCCGGTGCTCCGATCGAGGTGGTCAGGAGACGTCGGGGGCGACGTCGGGCCAGTACAGGCGCATCGGGTTGTCGACGAGCAGCCGCCGCCGCAGCTCCGGTGTCGGGGCGATGTGCGGGACGAAGTCGACGAGCAGCCCGTCGTCGGGCATGTGGTCGGTGAGGTTGGGGTGGGGCCAGTCGGTGCCCCACAGGACCCGGTCGGGGAACTCCTCGACCACGCGCCGGGCGAAGGGGACGACGTCGCGGTAGGCGGCCCGCTCCCCGTCGAGGGCCGGCGGTCCGGCGGCCGACAGCCGTTCCGGACACGTCACCTTGCACCAGATGTCGGGCCGGGCCCGCAGGAAGTCCAGGAACGCCTCGAAGTCCTCGCCCCGGGGGTCCTTCGCGGTGTCCGGCCGCCCCATGTGGTCGACGACCAGCGGCACCGGGATCGACAGCAGGAAGTCCCGCAGACCGGGGAGGTCCGCCGCCTCGAAGTAGACGACGACGTGCCAGCCGTAGGGCGCGATCCGTGCGACGACGTCCCGCAGGTCCTGCTCCGGCGCCGCGTCCACCAGCCGCCGGACGAAGGCGAACCGCACCCCGCGGACGCCCGCCTCGTGCAGCTCGCGCACCTGCGCGTCCGTGACGTCCGGGCGCAGCGTCGCGACGCCCCGGGCCCGTCCGCCGGAGGCGCGCAGCGCGTCGACCATGGCGGAGTTGTCGGAGCCGTGACAGGTGGCCTGCACCACGACGTTCCGGGCGAAGCCGAGGTGGTCGCGGAGCGCGAACAGCTGCTCCCGGGAGGCGTCGCAGGGCGTGTACTTGCGCTCCGGCGCGTACGGGAACACGGCGCCGGGGCCGAAGACGTGGCAGTGCGCGTCGACGGCGCCCTGCGGGAGCCGGAGCTCCGGCCGGCTCGGACCGGTGTACCAGTCGAGCCAGCCGGGGGTCTTCTCGAAGTCCGTCGTCATCGTCAGTCCTCGTACCGCAGTCCGAGCTCGGCCAGCGGGCCGCGCATGCCGTACAGGTCCAGGCCGAGCGCGCCCGCCCGGAAGCGGGCCCGTTTGCCCTCCTCGGCGGCCTCGCGCGCGGCGGACGCGGCGGCCACCTCGGCGGCCCGCTCCCGCGGGACCACCACGACGCCGTCGGCGTCGGCGACGATCACGTCACCGGGCCGCACCAGGGCGTTCGCGCAGACCACGGGGGTGTTGACGGAGCCGAGGGTGGCCTTGACCGTGCCCTTGGCGTGGACCGCGCGGGAGAAGACGGGGAAGTCCATCCCCTCCAGGTCGGCGACGTCGCGGACCCCGCCGTCGATGACCAGGCCCCGGCAGCCCCGGGCGCGGAAGGAGGTGGCGAGCAGCTCGCCGAAGAAGCCGTCCTCGCTCTCGGTCGTGCAGGCCGCGACGACGACGTCGCCCTCCTGGATCTGCTCGGCGGCGACGTGCAGCATCCAGTTGTCGCCGGGCTGGAGGAGCACGGTCACCGCCGTGCCGCACATCCGGGCCTTCGGGTACACCGGGCGCAGGTAGGGGCGCATCAGCCCCACGCGGCCCATGGCCTCGTGGACGGTGGCGACGCCGAACGCCGACAGCGCGGCGACGGCCTCCGGTTCGGCCCGGTCGATCTTCGTGTGGACGACGCCGATCTCGGTGTGTTCCATCGTGGCCTCCTGGGGTCAGCGGCCGGCCGCGGCGAGGCGGGCGGCGAGTCGGGGGTAGACGCGCAGGGCGTTGCCGGAGTAGACGGCGGCACGCTCCTCGGCCGACAGGTGCGGGGTGGCGTCCACGTACCGCCGGGTGTCGTCGAAGGAGTGACCGGAGTGCGGGTCGACGTCCCGGACCGCTCCGATCATCTCGCTGGCGAACAGCACGGACCGGCTGGGGACGACCCGGGTCAGCAGGTCGACGCCGGGCTGGTGGTAGACGCAGGTGTCGAAGAAGACGTTGTCCAGCAGCGTCTCCGGGTCCGGCCGGCCCAGCGCCATCGCCAGGCCGCGGAACCGGCCCCAGTGGTACGGCACGGCCCCGCCGCCGTGCGGGATCACGAACCGCAGTGTCGGGAAGTCGGCGAACAGGTCGCCCTGGACGAGCTGCATGAACGCCGTGGTGTCGGCGTTCAGGTAGTGCGCGCCGGTGGTGTGGAACGCCGGGTTGCACGAGGTGCTGACGTGGATCATCGCGGGGACGTCGTACGCGACCATCGCCTCGTAGAGCGGGTACCAGCTGCGGTCCGTCAGCGGCGGCGCGGTCCAGTGGCCGCCCGACGGGTCGGGGTTGAGGTTCACCGTGACCGCGCCCAGCTCCTCGACGGCGCGGCGCAGTTCGGGCAGGCAGGTCGCCGGGTCGACGCCCGGGGACTGCGGCAGCATCGCGCCCACCGCGAACCGGTCGGGGTAGAGGCCGGCGACCCGGTGGACCAGGTCGTTGCAGATCCGCGCCCACACCGAGGAGACGGCGAAGTCCCCGATGTGGTGGGCCATGAAGCTGGCGCGCGGCGAGAAGACCGTGAGGTCGCTGCCGCGCTCGTCCATCAGGCGCAGCTGGTTGGGCTCGATCGCCGCGCGCAGGTCGTCGTCGCCGATGACCAGTTCGGCGGGGTCGGGGACGGGGCCGCGGCCGGCGGCCGCCGCGATCTGCCGGTCGCGCCAGGCGGCCAGCTGCGGCGGGGCGGTGGTGAAGTGACCGTGACAATCGATGATCATGGGAGGGCTCGCAATCGTCCGGGTCAGGGGCGGGGGCCGCGGGTCGGCCAGCCGGTGTACTGCTCGGCCAGGTAGGCGCGTCCGGCGCGCGTGCCCACCACGTTGTCGAGTTCGCCGAGCTGCCGACGCAGGTCGAACGCCGAGCCGCCGGGCTCGGTGTGGAGCAGCCGGGTCATCCAGGACGAGAAGTGCTGCGCCCGCCAGATGCGCCGGAGGGCCCGCGGCTGGTAGGCGTCGAGCGCGGGGTCGCCTGCGGCGCCGAGCGCCCGCGGCAGCACGTCGGAGAGGACCTTCACGTCGTGCAGCGCCAGGTTTAGCCCGCGGGCCCCGGTCGGCGGCACCGTGTGCGCGGCGTCGCCGACCAGGATCAGCGAGCCCCAGCGCATCGGCTCCTGCACGAAGGAGCGGAACCGCAGCACCGTCTTCTCGGTGATCGGCCCCTCCTTCAGCCGGAAGCCGTCCTCGCCGGCCACCCGCGCCTGGAGGGTCTCCCAGACGCGGTCGTCGGACCAGTCGTCGGGGGACTCGTCGGGGGAGCACTGGAAGTACATGCGCTGCACGGTCTCGGTGCGCTGGCTGATCAGCGCGAAGCCGTGCTCGGAGTGGGCGTAGACCAGCTCGGGCGCGCTCGTCGGCGCCTCGGCGAGGATGCCGAACCAGGCGAAGGGGTACTCCTTGCCGTACCGGGTCCGCCGGTCCTCCGGCACGAGGTCCCGGCACGTGCCGCGGGACCCGTCGGCGCCGACGACGTACCGCGCCCGGATCTCGTGGCGGGCGCCGTCGGGCGCGGTGTAGCGGACCCGCGGGGCGGTGGTCGCGACGTCGAGGACCTCGGTGTCGCGCACCCCGAAGTGCACGGTGCCGCCGTCGCGTTCACGGGCGTCGGCGAGGTCGGCGAAGACGTCGGTCTGCGGGTAGAGCCAGACGGAGGCGCCGACGAGCTCCTTGAAGTCGACGCGGTGCGAACGCCCGGCCGACCGCAGCTCGACGCCCTCGTGCTCGTACCCCTCGCGCAGGATGCGGTCCGACACCCCGGTCTCGACCAGGTCCCGGGCGGCGTCGGCCTCCAGGATGCCGGCCCGCTGGGTCGTCTCGATCTCGTGGCGGGTGCGGGTGTCGACGACGATCGTGTCGACTCCGGCGCGGCCGAGCAGGTGCGCCAGCATGAGTCCCGCCGGCCCGGCACCCACGACCGCGACCGGAACCGTGGCGATGGAGTCGACGGGGGTGTCGGCCATGGCATCTCCCAAGCAGCTGTCTCCGTTGCGAACTGCTCGAACGGTGACAGCCTGCCCGGCGGCCGGTCTGCGGCGTTTCCGTCAGGCGGAAACGGAGCTCGCGCTCATCCCGTCGTGCGGGTGCGCCTGCCGAGCTCGTCGGAGATCCCGTACGCCGCCCGCAGCAGCGGCTCGCGCAGCCCGCGGGCCCGGCCCGAGTCCTGCGCGGTGAGCACGATCCCCAGCGCGGCGCTCACCGGTCCGGTCCGGCCGATCCGCACCGGCGCGGCCACCGCCACCGTGCTCTCCGACAACTGCCGGTCGCTGACGAAGACCTGCTCGCGCCGGATGCGGTCCAGCTGCGTCCGCAGCGTCCTCGGATCCGTGACGGTGTGCGGGGTCCACGCCCGCTGCGGCGAGTCGAGGACCTCCTCCTGGATGTCCCGCGGCGCGTGCGCCAGCAGCACCCGCCCCATGCCGGTGGACCCGACGGGGAAACGGGTCCCGACCCCCGTCAGCAGCTCCACCGAGCGGTGCCCCGCGATCCGCTCCACGAACACCAGTTCCGTGCCCTCGCGCACCGCGAGCTGGACGTTCTCGTGGGTCGCCTCGTACAGGTCCTGCATGAACGGCAGCGCCACGTCGCGCAGGATCTGCGTCCTAGGGCACCCCGAGGCGATCTCCCACAGCCGCAGTCCCACGTGCCAGGAGCCGTCCTCGTCCCGCTCCAGCGCCCCCCAGGCCGCCAGCTCCGCGAGCACCCGGTGCGTGGTGCTCACGGCCAGACCCGTACGCTGCGCGATCTCCGACAGGGTCTGCGAGGGGTGGTCGCGGTCGAAGGCCGAGAGGACCTCCAGGACCTTTCCGGCCGCCGTGCTCCGGGTAGTGCTCACCCCGCCAGTCTCGCAGACCCCCGTCGGGGCGCCCGTCCGCCGGCCGTACCATCTGCCGCACACCAAGGAGGCGATGTGGAAGAAGAGATCTCCGGGCTGTCCTCGATGGCCACCCGGCCGGTGCTCGCCGAGCTGTCCGCGCACATCCGGCTCGCGCACGGGATCCCCGTGCGCTTCGACGCCGGCGGCGGGGTCGAGATCGCGCGGCGCGTCCGCGAGGGCGCCGGGGCCGACCTGGTCGTCCTCGCGGAAGGCGCGCTGACCGCCCTGGAGCGCGAGGGCCACGTCCTCGCGGGCAGCACGCGGCCGCTGTGGGTCTCCCAGGTCGTCGCCGCCGTGCCGGCGGGCGCGCCGGTCCCGGCCCTCGGCTCGGAGTCCGACCTGCGGGCCGCCCTGCTCGCCGCCGACGCGATCGCCTACTCGACGGGCCCCAGCGGCACCGCGCTCACCGAACTGATCGGCCGCCTGGAGCTCGCCGGCACGCTGCGCGACCGGCTCCTCCAGGCGCCGCCCGGCGTGCCGGCCGGCAGCCTGCTCTCGTCCGGCCGCGCCGGCCTGGCGTTCCAGCAGCACAGCGAGCTGATGGACCTGCCGGGTGTCGTCGTGGTCGGCCCCCTCCCGGGCGACGCCGCGATCAGCTCGGTCTTCGCCGGCGGCGTCCTCGCCTCCTCCGCGCGGCCCGACCGCGCCCGCGCGGTCCTCGCCCTCCTCGGCTCCGACGAGGCGTCACGGACCGCCCGCGCCCGGGGCATGCGACCGGCCGGAGACGCCTCCGCGTGACGCCGGAGGCCCCGCCCGGCGGCGGGCGCACCGATGAACCGTCCGCAAGGCGTCACCTCCCTTGACGCCTCTGTCCCCCAGGACGAGACTCCCCACGGTCAAGAACCCCACGCCCGCACGGCCTCGTTCCCGTTCCCCGAACGAAGGGTTCCGTCCATGACCGCGACCACACCCGCAGGAAGACCCGGGGGCTCCGGAAGTCCGGCAGCCCAGGGCGCGCCCGGGGGCCACGACGGCCGGGCCGAGCTCGCGCCCGGCGCCGCCCCCGCCGACCCCCGTTTCGTCAACGACGACCTGCTCCCCGTCCCGCTGGCCGAACGCCGCTGGACCACGTACAACTTCGCCGCCCTCTGGGTCGGCATGGCGCACAACATCCCCTCCTGGATGCTCGCCTCCGGACTCGTCGCCCTCGGCATGGACTGGAAGCAGGCCGTCCTCACCATCGCCCTCGCCAACGTCGTCGTCCTGCTGCCGATGCTGCTCACCGGACACGCGGGACCCAAGTACGGCATCCCGTTCCCGGTGCTGGCCCGGGCCTCCTTCGGGATGCGGGGCGCCAACCTGCCCGCCCTGATCCGCGCCGGGGTCGCCTGCGCCTGGTTCGGCATCCAGACCTGGATCGGCGGCCAGGGCGTCTTCGTCCTGCTGGACAAGGTCTTCGGCGGCGCGTGGGCCGACGCGTCGCCGATCGGGGGCCGGCCGTGGACGCTGTGGCTGTGCTTCGTCCTCTTCTGGGCCCTCGAACTCGCCGTCATCCACCGGGGCATGGACGCCCTGCGCCGCTTCGAGAACTGGGCGGCGCCGTTCGTCATCGTCGGCGCGCTCGCCCTGCTCGTCTGGATCACCGCCAAGGCCGGCGGCCTCGGCCCGCTCCTCGACCAGCCGTCCCGGCTCGGCTGGGGCGCCGACTTCTGGCCCGTCTTCTTCCCGGCCCTGATGGGCATGATCGCCTTCTGGGCCACGCTCAGCCTCAACATCCCGGACTTCACCCGCTTCGGCGCCGGGCAGCGCGCCCAGGTGTGGGGCCAGACCCTCGGCCTGCCCACCACCATGACCCTGTTCGCGCTGCTCTCGGTGCTCGTGACCTCCGGCTCGCAGGCCGTGTACGGGGCGCCGGTCTGGGACCCGGTGGCGCTGGCCGCCAAGACGGACAACGTCTTCGGGCTGCTCTTCGCCCTCGTCACGGTCCTCGTCGCGACCCTGTCGGTGAACATCGCCGCCAACGTCGTCTCCCCGGCGTACGACCTCGCCCACCTCGCCCCGAAGCTGGTGGACTTCCGGACCGGAGCCCTCGTCACGGGGGTCGTCGGTGTCCTCATCATGCCGTGGAAGCTGACCGCCACCCCCGAGCTGTACATCTTCACGTGGCTCGGCCTGGTCGGCGGCCTCCTCGGCACGGTCGCGGGCATCCTCATCGCCGACTACTGGATCGTCCGCCGCACCGTCCTCGACCTGGCCGGTCTCTACCGCGCCGACGGCCCCTACCGGTACCGGGGCGGGTGGAACCCGGCCGCCGTCCTCGCCTTCGCGGTCGGCGGGGTCCTCGCCGTCGGCGGTTCCCACTCGGCGCCCGGCACGGGCCCGTTCCCCGAGGACGGCCTGATCCCCTTCCTCAAGCCCCTCGCCGACTACGGCTGGGCCGTCGGTCTCGCGGCCTCCCTGCTCCTGTACACCGCCCTCATGAGGCGCGGGGGAGCCGCCCGATCGTCCGCTCGATCCAGCTGAGGTACGCGCCCACGCGGGTGTTCACGGCGGGGGTGTCGGTGGCGCACCCCCGCCCGTACGAGACGAGGCCCACCAGGTAGGGCCGCCCGCCCTCCCGGTGGACGAGGGGCCCGCCGGAGTCGAAGAGGCAGGTGTCCCGGCCGGGCGCCCAGGTGCAGAGCTGGGCCGAGGTCGCCCGGCTCATCCCGCGTTCCACGCAGGTCGCGGTGCTCATCGTGGTGAGGTCCACGGTCCGCAGGACGTCGGACCGGGGGCCGTCGAAGGAGGTGGCGCCCCAGCCCGTCGCCTCCACGCGCGTGTGGTCGAAGGCGGTGGGGGAGAAGGAGACCGGCAGTCCGACCGGTCTCACGCCGTCGCGGTACGCGACCGGCTCCGCGAGCCGGATCAGCGCGATGTCGTTCACCTGGGTCCCGGGGTCGTAGTCCGGGTGGACGGCGAAGCGGGCCGGGGCGGCGAGCACGGCGCCCGGACTGTCCGACGCCGACGACAGGTCGTGGTCGCCGAGGAGCACCCCCACGCGCGCGGTGTCGGCGTACGAGCCCGTCAGGCAGTGGGCCGCGGTGAGGACGTACCGCTCGGTGATCAGAGCCCCGCCGCACATCACCCGGCCTTCCTCCCGGTCCAGGAGCCCCGCCATGTACGGGTACTGGTGCGGCCGCGCCTCCTGCCCGCCCACGATCGCGTGCGCCGGCACGGGCCCGAGGGGCCAGAGGGCCGCCACCGCGCCCGCCACCGTCGCCGCGAGCTTCCTCGCCCATCCCATGAACCCTCCGAACCCTCGGCCGCGTCGTCCCGGGCCCGGGGGGTGCGGAGACGTTTCCTCTGCCCGTCCGCGCAGCCCGACCCGGCCCGCCGGGTCGTCAACGACCGGGGGTGCGCGCGGTCACGGGCCCCGGCGCGTACGGTGACCCGGTCCGGGCGGCGGCCCGGCACCCGCAGGAGGGGGACGGCCACACGGAACGGCGTCAGGACGCACTGCCCCTGCGCCTCGACGCCCTGGAGATCCACCTCGGCGTGGAGGAGGACTTACGGCCGGCCCGCAAGGGACACCCCGGCATCCTGGTCGCCGACCTCGACGGCCTCGCGGGGCGGCTCACCGCACGCGGCGTGGAGATCACCTGGGACGCGGACTTCCCCGGCCACCGGCGCTTCCACATGAACGACTGCCTCGGGAACCGCCTGGAGTCCCTCACCCCCGAACGGTGAACCCGGCGCCCCGGCGACCACCGGGCGAACGGCGGGTGACGGGAGCGACATCCCGGTCGTCAGTCCCGCGTGCTTAGCTGGGGGACATGATCGGAGACTTCCTTGAGCACGTCCTCGACGGCGGTACGGACGAGGTGGAGGAGGCGGTCCGCAAGGCGGCCGCCGCCGAGATCACGCCACGCTTCCGGCAGCTCGCCGCCGAGGACATCGTCGAGAAGAACGGACCGCACGACCTGGTCACCGTCGCCGACCGGGCCGCCGAGGCCCACCTCACCGCCTCCCTGACCGCCCTCCTCCCCGGCTCCGTCGTCGTCGGCGAGGAGGCCGTCCACGCCGACCCGACCGTCTACGACGCGCTGCGCGGCGACGCCCCGGTGTGGATCGTCGACCCCGTCGACGGCACCCGCCAGTTCGTCCACGGCGACCCGGCCTTCTGCACGCTCGTCGCCCTCGCCCACCACGGCGAGGTCCTGGCCTCCTGGACCTTCGCCCCCGCCCTCGACGAGATGGCCGTCGCCGTGCGCGGCCGCGGCGCCACCCTCGACGGACGGCCCCTGCGCTCCGGCTCGCCCGCCCCCGGCGCGGTCGTCGAGGTCGCCACCTCCCACCCCGACTACACCACCCCCGACCAGCAGAAGGCGCTGCTCGGCCTCGACACCGAGGGGGTGCGGCGCCGCCCCTGCGGCTCCGCCGGACTCGAATACCTCGCCGTGGCCCGCGGCGCCCTCGACGCCACCGCGTTCACCTGGGAGTACGCCTGGGACCACGCGGCCGGGCTGCTCCTGGTCGCCGAGGCGGGCGGCGCCGACACGACGATCGCGGGGGAGCCGTTCCGGATCACCGGGGGCAACGCCCTGCCGTTCACCGCGGCCCGGGACGCGGCCACCGCCGAGCGGATCAGGGGACTCCTCGGGGGTCGGTGAGCCAGGCCGGACCACCGGCCTATCCTGGGAGCCTTGGCCATCGGCTGACGAAGGAGTCCGAAGGTGACGAACGAGACGTCGATGCTCGATGCCGTCGTCGTGGGGGCGGGGCCCAACGGACTCACCGCCGCCGTCGAGTTGGCCCGGCGCGGCTTCTCCGTGGCCGTGTTCGAGGCCGAGCCTACCGTCGGCGGCGGAGCCAGGACCGAGGAGCTCACCCTCCCCGGGTTCCTGCACGACCCCTGCTCCGCCGTCCACCCCCTCGGGGCCGGTTCGCCGGTCTTCCGGACCATGCCGCTCGACCGGTACGGCCTGGAGTGGCTCCACCCCGAACTGCCCATGGCCCACCCCTGGGACGACGGCACCGCCGCCGTCCTCGCCCGCTCCGTCGCCGAGACCGCCGCCTCGTTCGGGCCGCGCGACGCCGGGGCGTACCGCCGGCTCGTCGCCCCCTTCACCGGCAAGTGGGACACGTTGGCGCGGGACTTCATGCAGCTCCCGCTCACCGCGCTGCCCCGCGACCCGGTGACCCTCGCCCGCTTCGGCCTCGCCGGCCTGCCCCCGTCCACCTGGCTGATGCGCCGGTTCCGCGACGAGAAGGCCCGCGCCCTCTTCGCCGGCCTCGTCGGCCACGTCATCGCCCCGCTCGGCGGCTTCGCGACCGGCGCCGTCGGCCTGGTCTTCGCGCTCGCCGCGCACGCCGGGGGCTGGCCCATGCCCCGGGGCGGCTCGCAGTCCCTCTCCGACGCCCTCACCGCGTACCTCAAGGACCTCGGCGGCGCCGTCCACACCGACTTCGAGGTCAAGCGCCTCGACGACCTGCCGCCGGCCCGGGCCTACGTCTTCGACACCTCGCCCACCGCCCTCGCCCGGATCGCCGGCTTCGGCGGGCACTACGACCACTACCGCTACGGCGCGAGCGTCTTCAAGATCGACTACGCCCTCGACGGCCCCGTCCCGTGGACCGCCGAGGAGGCCCGCCGGGCCGGCACCGTCCAGATCGGCCCCACCGCCGGCGAGATCGGCACCGCGCTGCGCGAGGCGTCCTCCGGCACCGCCCCCGCCGCCCCCTTCCTCATCACCGCCCAGCCCAGCCTCGTCGACCCCTCCCGCGCGCCCGAGGGCAAGCACGTCTTCTGGGCGTACGGCCACGTGCCCCACGGCTGGACCGGCGACCTCACCGAGGCGATCGAGCGTCAGATCGAGCGCTTCGCCCCCGGCTTCCGCGACCGCGTCCTGGCCCGCGCCACCGCGGGACCGCCCGAACTCGCCGCCCGCAACGCCAACTACGTCGGCGGCGACATCGCCTGCGGCGCCGCCCGCGGCCTCCAGCTCCTGCTGCGCCCCACCCTCTCGCTGCGCCCCTACGCCACCCCGCACCCGGCGGTCTTCCTCTGCTCCTCCGCCACCCCGCCCGGCCCCGGGGTCCACGGCATGTCCGGGCACAACGCGGCGAAGGCCGTGTGGCGGCGGCTGCGAAAATAGACTCCCCCCATGGCCAAGTACTTCGACGTCCACCCCGACAACCCCCAGCCCCGCACGATCGCCGCGGTGGCCGACAGCATCCGCGACGGCGCGCTCGTCGCGTACCCCACCGACTCCTGCTACGCGCTGGGCAGCCGGCTCGGCAGCCGCGACGGCATCGGCCGCATCCGCGCGATCCGCGACCTCGACGACCGGCACCACTTCACGCTCATGTGCCAGAACTTCGCCCAGCTGGGCCAGCTCGTGCACATCGACAACGACGTCTTCCGCGCGGTCAAGGCCGCGACCCCCGGCGCCTACACCTTCATCCTGCCCGCCACCAAGGAGGTGCCGCGCCAGCTGCAGCACCCCAAGAAGAAGACGGTCGGCGTGCGCATCCCCGACCACGTCGTCACCCAGGCCCTTCTCGCCGAGCTCGGCGAGCCGCTGCTGTCCAGCACCCTGCTCCTGCCCGACGAGGCCGAGCCGCTGACCCAGGGCTGGGAGATCAAGGAGCGGCTGGACCACCAGGTCGACGCCGTCCTCGATTCCGGCGAATGCGGAACCGAACCGACCACCGTCGTCGACTTCTCCAGTGGCGAGCCCGAGATCGTGCGCCGCGGGGCGGGAGACACCACGCGGTTCGAGTAGCACGGGCGCGCCGGCCGGCCGGGCCGCGTCCCGGCATGTGATCCTGTGCCGTTCCGACACGGCACCACGACGGGGGAGTTCCACCATGTCCAGGCGTCGCCTTCGCACGTCCGCCCTGCCCGCCGCCGCGCTCGTCTGCGGCCTCGCCCTGACGGGCTGCTCCGGCGCCACGACCTCGGGCTCGGCGAGCGGCGGCTCGACCCCGGCCGCGACCACGGCCCCGGCACCCTCCGCGTCGGACGCCGGCGGCGGACCCTCGTCGGGCGGCGACCCGTCCGCCTCGGGAAGCACGGGCGGAAGCACCGGAGGGGACACCGGCGGTTCGGGCGGCACGGCCTCCGGAGGCACCGCGACGGAGTCCGGCGCCCCGGCGTCGGCCCGGCCCTGCCGCACCGCCGGACTCGGCTTCGCGGTCGCGCCCGGCAGCGGCGCCCAGGCCGTCGGCGAAGAAGGCGCGGTGGTCGTCGAGCTCACCAACAAGAGCGGCGCCCCCTGCACCCTCAAGGGTTACCCGGGCGTCGACCTCGTCGGCGACACCACCTGGTCGCTGCCCCGCCAGACCTCCCGGGCGCCCCGCCTGGTCACCCTGAAGCCCGGCGCCACGACGACCTTCACCCTCACCTACCAGTCGTACGCAGAGGGCACCGGCGTCGAGCTCACCCCGAAGCGGCTCGTCGTCACCCCGCCCGGCGAGACCCGCTCGACCACGCTGACCTGGGACTTCTCCTCGGTGCTGCTCCAGGACGGCGCCACCCACCCCGGCTCGTACGTCGGCCCCGTCGGCGGCAGCTGACCCGGCCGCGCCCGCCCCGGCGCCCCCGGTCCGCGCGAGGGCGGACGGCCATGTCGTTTTTTCGCCAGCCCGACGGCCGTCCGTCCCCGATCCTGGAAGCATGCACACCGACACCGAGCGCTGCGTGCAGGCCGTCCAGTCGAAGGACGCCCGCTTCGACGGCGTGTTCTTCACGGCCGTCCTCACCACCCGGATCTACTGCCGGCCCAGCTGCCCCGTCGTCCCGCCCAAGCCGCGGAACATGGAGTTCCACCCCAGCGCGGCCTCCTGCCAGCGGGCCGGCTTCCGGGCCTGCAAGCGGTGCAGGCCCGACACGAGCCCCGGCTCGCCCGAGTGGAACGTCCGGGCCGACGCCGTCGCCCGCGCCATGCGCCTCATCCAGGACGGCGTCGTCGACCGCGAGGGCGTGCCCGGTCTCGCCCGGCGCCTCGGCTGGTCGACCCGCCAGATCGAGCGCCAGCTCCTCGCGGAACTGGGCGCCGGACCGCTCGCCCTCGCCCGCGCGCAGCGCGCCCAGACCGCCCGCGTGCTCATCGAGACGACCCCGATGCCGCTGGGACAGGTCGCCTTCGCGGCCGGCTTCTCCTCGATCCGCAGCTTCAACGACACCGTCCGTGAGGTCTTCGCCCTCACCCCCGGCGAACTCCGCGCCCGGGCCGCCCGCTCCTCCCCGGCCGGACCGCCCGCCACCCCGGGCGTGATAAGCCTCCGGCTGCCGTTCCGCGCGCCCCTGGAGCCCTCCAACCTCTTCGGCCACCTCGCCGCGACCGGCATCCCCGGCGTCGAGGAGTGGCGCGACGGCGCCTACCGCCGGACGCTGAGCCTCCCGTACGGGCACGGCATCGTCGCCCTCTCCCCGCGCGCCGACCACATCGCCTGCCGGCTCTCCCTCACCGACCCGCGCGACCTCGCCCACGCGATCAGCCGCTGCCGCCGTCTCCTCGACCTCGACGCCGACCCCGTCGCCGTCGACGAGCGGCTGCGTGCCGACCCGCTGCTCGCGCCGCTCGTCGACGCGGCGCCCGGCCGCCGGGTGCCCGGCAGCGTCGACCCCGCCGAGTTCGCCGTACGGGCCGTCCTCGGCCAGCAGGTCTCCACGGCCGCCGCCCGCACCCACGCCGCCCGGCTCGTCACCGCGCACGGCGTCCCGGTCGACGACCCCGAGGGCGGCCTCACCCACCTCTTCCCCGACCCCGAGGCGCTCGCCGACGTCGACCCCGAGACCCTCGCGCTGCCGCGCAGCCGCCGCGCCACCCTCCTCACCCTGGTCCGCGCCCTCGCCGACGGCTCGCTCGCCCTCGGCCCCGCCGAGGACCGCGAGGAGACCCGCGCCCGGCTGCTCGCCCTGCCCGGCTTCGGCCCCTGGACCACCGAGATCATCGCCATGCGGGCCCTCGGGGACCCCGACGCCTTCCTCCCCGGCGACCTCGGCGTCCGCCGCGCCGCCGAGGGCATGGGCCTGCCCGGCAGCCCCGGCGCGCTCACCGCCCGCGCCGCCCACTGGCGCCCGTGGCGCGCCTACGCCGTCCAGTACCTCTGGGCGACCGACGACCACCCCGTGAACCACCTGCCCAGCGAAGGACACTGAACCGTCATGGCCCCCACCGTCGTCCACACCGTCGTGGACAGCCCGTACGAGCCGCTGACCCTCGTCGCCCTGGACGGCGTCCTCAGCCGCCTCCACATGACCGGTCAGCGCCACCGCCCGTCCGAGGAGACCTTCGGCGACCCCGACCCGCGCCCGTTCGGCGAGGTCGTCCGCCAGCTCGACGCCTACTTCGCCGGTGAACTCACCACCTTCGACCTGCCGTTGAACCTCGTGGGTACCCCGTTCCAGCGCAAGGTCTGGGACCGGCTGATCCACATCCCGTACGGGGAGACCCGGACCTACGGCCAACTCGCCGAGGAACTCGGCAGCCCCGGCGCCTCCCGGGCCGTGGGCCTCGCCAACGGGAAGAACCCCGTCGGCATCATCGTCCCCTGCCACCGGGTGATCGGTGCCGGCGGCAGCCTCACCGGCTACGGCGGCGGCCTCGACCGCAAGCAGCGCCTCCTCGCCTTCGAGTCGGGCGCGGGCGAACCGGACGCGCTGTTCTGAGCGGGGTGTTAGGTTCCCGGCATGGCCAAGGTGAACATCGCGCTCGACGCGGAACTCGTGGTGGAAGTCATGGTCCTCGCGGGTATCGGCAACCCGCAGGACGCCGTCGAGGCCGTCGTGCGCGACTACATCGCCCGCGGCCACCGCACGGAGGCCAGGGCCGTCAGCCGGGACGAGCCGCACCGCACGGGTGAGATCGTCCCGCCGGAACCCCAGCAGGGCTGACGCGCGGGGCGGACCGGCACCGGCCGGGCCGCCCCGGCCGTCACCCGGCCGACCGAGCCAACCGCACGGTCCGTTCCGCCGGTTCGCCGATCCCCACGCCGTCGAACCCGAACACCGCGCCGCGCATCCGGTCGCGCAGCGGCTCCGACCACCGCGGCGGAATCGCCGCCGCCCGCTCGCGCCGCGGCCACGCCGGGCGCGGCGCGAAGCCCGCCGCGTCCGGCGGCGGGGGCGGCAGGTGGTCCGTCAGCGCCAGCGCGTTGGTCAGCCGCGGAGAGCCGCCGATGTGCCCCCGGGTCCGGTGGTCCCCGCGCTCCACCCGCTTGCCGAGCAGGTTGCCCGCCATCCGGCCCGTCCAGCCGCCCGGGATCCGGTCCGCGAGCCCCGCGTCCGTCAGGACCTCTCAGGCACCGCCCTCGGGCGGCTCCGCGCCGGCCCCGGTCCGGGGCCGGCGCCCGCCGCCCTGCTCGGTCAGGGCCTCCCCGACCAGCGTCCGCACCGCGTCCCGCAGCCCGTGCAGGGCGTGGTGCCGGGCCGGGCCCGCCCCCGGGTCCTCCCGCAGCTCCTTCAGGAGCGCGAAGCACAGCACCAGCATGACCACCACGAACGGCAGCGCCACCAGGATCGTCGCCGTCTGGAGCGAGTCCAGACCGCCCACCACCAGCAGCACCGCCGCCACGGCCGCCATCAGCACGCCCCAGGTCACCACGAGCCAGGTCGGCGGGTGCAGCGAGCCGCGGCTCGTCAGCGAACCCATCACCAGCGAGGCCGAGTCCGCGCTCGTCACGAAGTACGTCATCACCAGCACCATCGCCACGACCGACGTCACCGACCCGACCGGCAGCGCCTCCAGCATCGCGAACAGCGACGCCTCCGCCCCGTCCCGCACCGCCGTCGCGAGGTCGGCGGCCCCCGTCGACTCCAGCCGGATCGCCGTGCCGCCCATCACGCAGAACCACACCACCGTCGCCCCCGACGGCACCAGCAGCACGCCCATCAGGAACTCCCGGATCGTCCGGCCCCGCGAGATCCGGGCGATGAAGGTGCCCACGAACGGCGCCCACGACAGCCACCAGGCCCAGTAGAAGATCGTCCATGCCCCCAGCCAGTCGCGGTCGGTGAACGCGCCCGTACGGCTCGCCATCGGCAGCAGCTGGTGCAGATAGCCGCCCAGGGACGCCGGGACGGTGTCCAGGACGTACACGGTCGGACCCAGCAGGAAGACGAACACCATCAGGCACGCGGCGAGGACGATGTTCAGCGTCGACAGCCACTTCACGCCCTTGTTGAGCCCCGAGAACGCCGACAGCACGAAGGCCGCCGACAAGGCCGTGATGACGATCAGCCGGGTCGCCGTGGAGTCCTCCACGCCCATCGTCAGGTTCAGCCCTTGGGACACCTGGAGCGCGCCGAGGCCCAGGCT
Source organism: Streptomyces sp. NPDC104202 (assembly GCF_055584185.1). Classification (NCBI taxonomy): domain Bacteria; kingdom Bacillati; phylum Actinomycetota; class Actinomycetes; order Kitasatosporales; family Streptomycetaceae; genus Streptomyces; species Streptomyces sp. NPDC104202. Next base: position 60,616 of record NZ_JBVJMN010000003.1, read on the forward strand.
CGTCGCCGTGCCGAAGACGGTCGCGAACACGGCCAGCAGATCGATCGCCTTGCCCGGCCACCCGGCCGCCCGCCGCTCGCCCAGCAACGGCACGAAGGCCGAGCTCAGCTGGTTCCCCCGGCCCTTGCGGAACGCCGCGTACGCCAGCGCCAGCCCCGCGATGCCGTAGATCGCCCACGGCGTCAGCGTCCAGTGGAAGAACGAGTACTCCAGGGCGGTGCGCGCCGCCGCGCCCGTCCCCGCCTCCACACCGCTGGCCGGCGGCGGGCTCAGGAAGTGCTGGAGCGGCTCCCCGACCCCGTAGAACATCAGGCCGATCCCCATGCCGGCGCTGAACATCATCGCGATCCACGCCAGGTTCGTGAACTCCGGCTCCGAGTCGTCCGCCCCCAGCCGGATCCGTCCGTACCGGCTCAGCGCGATCACCACGCACAGCACGAGGAACGTGTCCGCGGCGACCACGAACAGCCACGCGAAGTTCGCCAGGACCCAGCGCAGCGCCGTCGACGACGCCCGGTCGAACGAGTCCCCGCCCAGCGCCGCCCAGGCCACCACCGCCGCCACGGCCGCCATCCCGATCCCGATGACCCTGCCGTCGGGCGTGTGCCGCTCGCGCGGGTCCCGATCGATCGGTTCCGTCCTCATGCGACCCCACTATGGTGCGGAATATCGTCTCATCAGGGGGTGGCACGCCGTCTGGCGGTACGGATAAGGTCGGCCTCGGCGCGACTGCACGTTCGAAAGCAAGGGATGCAAGGTGACGGACGGAGCAGCAACTCAGGTCGCTCACGTGCTCGTGGCGGCCGACAAGTTCAAGGGCTCGCTCACCGCCGTACAGGTCGCGGAGCGGGTCACAGCAGGACTGCGACGGGTCGTCCCCGGACTCAGCGTCGAGACGCTGCCCGTCGCCGACGGCGGCGACGGCACCGTCGCGGCGGCCGTCGCGGCAGGATTCGAGCGCCGCGAGGTGCGCGTCACCGGACCGCTCGGCGAGCAGGTCACCGCCGCGTACGCGCTGCGCGGCACCACCGCCGTCGTCGAGATGGCCGAGGCCTCCGGCCTCCAGCTCCTCCCGCACGGCGTCTTCGCGCCGCTCACCGCGACCACCTACGGCTCCGGCGAGCTCCTGCGCGCGGCCCTCGACGCCGGCGCGACCACCCTCGTCTTCGGCGTCGGCGGCAGCGCCACCACCGACGGCGGCGCCGGCATGCTCGCCGCGCTCGGAGCCCGCTTCCTCGACGCGGACGGCGAGCTCGTCGGCCCCGGCGGAGCGGCCCTCGCCGGCCTCGCCACGGCCGACCTCACCGGCCTCGACCCCCGCTTCGCGGACGTCGACCTCATCCTCGCCAGCGACGTCGACAACCCGCTGACCGGCCCCAAGGGCGCCCCCGCCGTCTACGGCCCCCAGAAGGGCGCCACCCCCGACGACGTCCGCACCCTCGACGCCGCGCTCGCCCACTTCGCCACCGTCCTGGAGAAGGCCATCGGCCCCAAGGCGGCCGAGGCGGCCGTCGCGCCCGGCGCCGGCGGCGCCGGCGGCATCGGCTACGGCGCCCTCATCCTCGGCGCGAGCTTCCGCCCCGGCATCGAGCTCATGCTCGAGGTCCTCGGCTTCGCCCCCGCCCTCGAACGCGCCACCCTCGTCATCACCGGCGAAGGCTCCCTCGACGAGCAGACCCTCCACGGCAAGGCACCCGCCGGCGTCGCCGCCGCCGCGCGCGCCGCCGGCAAGGACGTCGTCGCCGTCTGCGGCCGCCTCGCCCTGTCCTCCGAGGCCCTCGCCGCGGCCGGCATCCGCCGTGCCTACCCCCTCACCGCGCTCGAACCCGACCCCGCGGTCTCCATCCCCCAAGCCGGCCCCCTCCTCGAACAGGTCGCCGCCACCCTCGCCACCGACCACCTCACCTGACCCAGCCCCGGGCACCCGCCCACCCCTGAGCGAAGCCGAGAGCTCGGGGGAGGGTGGGCACCACGGAACGGCGCCCCCCGCGGTCGCGACCCCACCCGCAGGCGCCGCCCGTCAGGGTTGAGGGGTCAGGCGGAAAGCGTCGAGCGCGAGGGTCATCTCGGTGAGGTCCCGCGGCCGGGACAGGGACCGGGACGTGAGCTGTTCGAGGCGCCGCAGGCGGTTGAAGACGGTGTTGCGGTGACAGTAGAGCCGCCCGGCCGCCCGCCCCGCGGACCCCTCGCAGTCGAGCCACGCGTCGAGCGTCTCCAGGAGGACCGCCCGGTCGGCGGGATCCAGTTCGAGGAGCCCGCCGAGGACGTCGGAGACGAGGAGGCCGGCCATCTCGGGCTGGGAGACGACGAGCGCGCCGGCCATCCGCCGGTCGAGGCGGACGATCTCGCGGCTGCCGGGCGGGCAGGTGCGCAGGGCGAGCTCGGCGAGCCGGCGGGCGCGGCCGAGTTCGGTGAGGCCGACGACGACGGGGCTGATGCCGCCGGGCCCGGGGCACCGCCCGTCGAGGAGTTCGGAGAGGGCGTCCAGGCCGGTGTCGCCGGCGAGGGCCACGACGCCGAGTTCGCCGTCGGCCCCCATGCGCCACAGGAACCGGACGCCTTCGCCCTGGACCTGCCGGTGGAACGGTTCGCGTTCCTCGCGCCGGTCGTAGCGGAGGACGACGACGGCGTACCGCCCCTGTTCGGGCAGGTCGAGGCCGGCCGCGGCGCGTGAGACGAGCTCGGGGGAGCGCCGGCCCTGGAGGAGCGCGTCGAGGAGGGCCTGGAGCTGCTCGTCGGTGCGGCGGCGCAGCTCCAGTTCGGCCGAGCGGTACGCCTCCGACGCCGTGTCGGCCTGCGCGTCGACCGCCGACCAGACGGTGGTCGCCGACTGCATGAGGGCGGCGAGCTGCGCGGTGTCGGTGCCGGCGCCCTCGATCAGCGCGTCCCACACGAGGTGTCCTGCGTGCCGGTAGGCGTGGACGACGAGTTCCAGGGGCATGCCCTGCGCGGCCCGCCGCCGGCCCATCCCGTCGGCGTGCTCCAGATCCCGCCGGGGCGAGTTGCGGGGAGCCGAGATCATCTCGATCCCGATGCGGATCGCCTCCTGCGCCTCCTGCCAGTGCTGGTCGTAGGGGAGGATCCGCCCGTAGGCGGGCTCGTAGGCGTGGAGTTCCCGTAGATGCTCGTCGACCAGCTCCGGCACCCGCTCCAGAAGCCTCGTGCACGCCTGAGCGAGCACCTTCCAGTCGTCGCCGGTCCGCCTTCTGCGCCGTCCCATGCCGGGAGGATCCACCGCCGCGGCCCCCCGCGCACAGCCCTGACGCGCAGCGTTGTGCGCATGCACAGCCCGTCGCCGCGCCCGCTGGTCACCGGCAGCGTTTCGGCCGCGGAACGTGGACGGGCGGTCGGGCGCGGTGCTGGGGTGAGCGCCACTGAACGGCCGAGTAACACGTGCGGCCGGGGAAAGGGGAACCATGGGAGGTACCGCACCCGCCCTCCAGGTGACGGACCTGACGGCGGGATACGGGCCCGTGCACGCGTTGCGACGGGTATCGCTGACGGTGCCGGCGGGCGCCGTCGTCACGGTGCTGGGAGGCAACGGAGCCGGCAAGTCCACGCTGCTGCGGGCGGTCTCGCGCACCCTGCGCTTCCACGGCGGCGCCGTGGTGTCGGGGTCGGTGAGCCGTGACGGCCGGCCGCTCGACGGGCTGACGCCCGACCGGGTCGTCGCGGCCGGCGTCTCGCAGGTGCCGGAGGGCCGCCAGGTCTTCGCCCGGATGACGGTCGAGGACAACCTGCGGGCCGGCGCCCTGGGCCGCCGCGGCGGGCGCGCCGCGAAGGCGGCGGCGCTGCGGCGCGTGCACGAGCTGTTCCCCGTGCTCGCCGACCGGGCGCGCCAGCAGGCCGGGCTCCTCTCGGGCGGCGAGCAGCAGATGCTGGCCGTCGGCCGGGCGCTGATGGCCGAGCCCGGGCTGCTCCTCCTGGACGAGCCGTCCCTCGGCCTGGCCCCGCTGATGGCGGCCCGGATCGCCGACGCGGTCCGGGAGATCAACGCGCAGGGCACGGCCGTGCTCCTGGTGGAGCAGAACGCGGCGCTCGCGCTGCGCCTCGCCTCCCTCGCGTACGTCCTGGAGGTCGGCGAGGTCACGCTCTCCGGCCCCGCGGCGGAGCTCGCCGCCTCGGACGAGGTCCGCCGCCGCTACCTCGGCGTCGTCGACGAGACCGCCGCCGCCGACGCCGCCGTGGCGCGCGCCGCGCACCCGGTCCTGTCCCGCTGGGAGGAAGCCCGATGACGTCCACCCCGAAGCCCGGGGCGGAACCGTGGGACGACGGCGCCGCGGCGCCCGACGGCCCCTCCGCCCCCGACGCCCCCGCGTCTCCCGCCGCCGTGCCCCCGGCCCTCGAAGTCCGCGACGTCACCGTCCGGTTCGCCGGGCTCACGGCGCTCGACGGTGTCGGCTTCACCGTCCGGCCCGGCACCGTGCACGCGCTGATCGGCCCGAACGGGGCCGGGAAGTCGACCTGTTTCAACGTGCTGTCCGGGGTCTACCGGGCCGCCGGGGGCTCCGTGCGCTTCGGCGCGCACGAGCTGACCGCGCTGCCGCCGCACCGGATCGCCGACCTCGGCGTCGGGCGGATCTTCCAGAACCTGGCGCTGCCGCCCCGCGCGACCGTCGAGGACAGCCTCATGCTGGGCCGGCACCGGCTGACCCGCACCGGCTTCCTCGCCGCGGGGCTGCGACTGCCGTCGGCGGCGCGGGAGGAGGCGCGGCACCGCGCCAGGGTCCGGGAGATCGCCGCGTTCGTGGGGCTGGAGAGGCAGCTCGCGATGCCCGCGAGCTCCCTGCCGTACGGGCAGCAGAAGCTCGCGGAGCTGGCCCGCGCGCTGTGCATGGAGCCGAAGCTGCTCCTGCTGGACGAGCCGGTCGCGGGCATGACCGCGGACGAGCGGCGGCGTACCGCCTCGGTCATCGCGGGCGTCCGCGACGGCCTCGGCATCTCCGTGCTCCTCGTCGAGCACGACATGGGCCTGGTGATGCGGCTCGCCGACTCCGTCACCGTCCTCGACTTCGGCCGCCGGATTGCCGACGGGGCACCCGCCGACGTGCAGAACGACCCGGCGGTCGTCCGCGCCTACCTCGGAGAGGAGACCGCCGCGTGAGCACCTTCGCCGAATTCCTGATCAACGGCGTCTCACTGGGCTCGATCTACGCCCTCATCGCCCTCGGGTTCGTGGTGATCTTCCGCGCCACGGAGGTCGTCAACTTCGCCCACGCGTCGCTGCTGCTGGCCGGCGGCTACGTCACCGCGGTGCTCCACGACACGATCGGCTTCTGGCCCGCGCTGGCGGCCGGGATCGCCGGCGCGGCGCTGGTGGGCGCGGCCGTGGAGTTCCTCGTGATGCGCCGCCACCGGGGCGGGGACCACAGCGTCCTCGCGATCGTCACCATCGGCGTCGACATCCTGCTGGCCACCGAGCTGACGCGGCGGATCGGCACCGACATCCTGGCCCTCGGAGACCCCTGGGGCGACGCCGTCGTCACCGTCGGTCCCGTCACGATCGCCGAGACCCGGATCGCCGCGCTCCTGGCGGCGGCTCTGCTGATCACCGCCTTCCTGCTCGCCTTCCGCTACACGTCCTGGGGCGTGGCGATGCGGGCCGCGGCCGAGAACCAGGAGACGGCCGCCTTGATGGGGATCCGGCTGGGCCGGGTCTCGCTCGGCGCCTGGGCGGTGGCCGGCGCGCTCGCCGCGGTCGCCGCGCTGTTCCTCACCGTCTTCCCGACCCCGGGCCTGGAGCGGGCCACCTCGCTCGCCGCCCTGAAGGCGTTCCCCGCGGCCATCCTCGGCGGCCTCGACTCCACCACGGGCGCCCTCGTCGGCGGCCTGCTCGTGGGGATCACGGAGTCGCTGGCCACCGGCTACCAGGGGGACCTCGCCTTCCTCGGCCGGGGCATCGGGGACGTCGCCCCGTACCTCGTCATGGTCGCGGTGCTGCTGATCCGCCCGGCCGGACTGTTCGGCACGAAGGAGCTCGCCCGTGTCTGAGACCCTGACCCGTCCCGTCCCGCGGGTCCGCACCCGGGTGTACGGCTGGGCCGCGGCCGGCCTGCTGCTCGCCGCGCTCCCGTTCTACCTGGACCGCTTCTGGCTCCAGGCCGGACTGTTCGCGATGGCCGCGGCCCTGGGGGCGGTCGGCATCAACCTGCTGACCGGCGCGACCGGCCAGCTGTCGATGGGCCACGCCTTCTTCCTGGCCGTCGGCGCCTACGGCTACTGCGCCTTCGCCGGCGACGGCGCCGACGGCCTGACCGGCCTGGGCCTGCCGGGCTGGCTCGCCGCCGTCCTCGCGGTCGCCCTCGCGGGCCTGGCCGGCGGGGTGTTCAGTCCCATCGCGGGGCGGCTGCGCGGCGCGTACCTGGGCATCGCGACCCTCGCGCTGATCTTCATCGGCCAGCACGTGCTGTTCAACGCGCACGACGTCACCGGCGGCTACAACGGCCGGGCCGTCCCGCCGCTCTCCCTCTTCGGCCTCACCTTCGACGACACGGAGCTCCTCGTCGCGCAGGTGCCGTTCGGCGCCGTCGAGAAGCTCTGGTACCTGGGGCTCGTCCTGCTCCTCGGCGGGGTCCTCTTCGCCCGCGGAGTGCTCCGGGGGCGGCCCGGGCGCGCCATGAACGCCATCCGGGACCACCGGATCGCCGCCGGCGTAATGGGCATCCCCGTGGCCCGCTACCGGGCCGCCGTGTTCGTCCTGTCGTCGATGTACGCGGGGCTGGCGGGCGTCCTTCTCGCCCTGGTCTTCCAGCGCACCGTCCCGGAGTACTTCGGCATGGCGCTCTCCCTCGAGTACCTGGCGATGATCGTCATCGGCGGTCTCGGCTCGGTCGCCGGGGCGGTGGCCGGCGGGATCTTCGTCTCGCTGCTGCCGCAGCTCCTCACCCGGTACAGCGACGCGCTGCCCCTGGTCTCCGCCCCGGGGACGGGCGGGATCGCGCCGGGCGAGGCGGCGCGCTACCTCTACGGCGCCGCCGTCGTCGCGGTGGTGCTCTTCCTGCCCGGCGGCCTGGTCCGCCTCGCCGCGCGGAAACCCCCGAACCCCACGCACACCCCCGCTCCACCTACTTCCACCGAACCCTCAGGGGAGGCACGATGAACCACCGACGACAGGCCGTACGGGGCCTGGCCGCCGCGCTCGCCGCACTGGTCGCGCTCACCGCCGCCGGCTGCAGCTCCAAGGCGAAGAGCGGCGACGGCAAGCAGACCGGCGCGGGCGGGGTGAAGACCGGCGAGGGCGTCACCGACAAGACGATCGCCCTCGGCGCGCTCACCGACATGACCGGCGTGTACGCGACCCTCGGCAAGAGCGTCACCCAGGCCCAGCAGCTGTACGTGAAGCAGGCCAACGCCGCCGGAGGGATCTGCGGCCGGCAGCTGGAGCTGACGGTCCGCGACCACGGCTACGACCCGCAGAAGGCGCTGGCCGCGTACACCGAGCTGGAGCCGAAGGTCGTCGGCTACACCCAGTTCATCGGCTCCCCGTTCGTCGCCGCCGTCAAGTCCCGGGTCGACGGCCAGGACAAGGGCCTCGTCCTGCCGCAGGCGTGGTCGGCCTCGCTCCTCGGCTCCCCGTACATCCGCGTCCTGGGCGCCACGTACGACGTGGAGACGATCAACGCCGTCGACTTCCTCCTCAAGGAGAAGGGCCTGAAGTCGGGCGACAAGCTCGGCCACGTCTACTTCGAGGGCGACTACGGCGAGAACGCGCTCAAGGGCTCGAAGTACGCGGCGGAGAAGGCGGGCCTGACCGTCGTCGAGCAGAAGATCAAGCCCACCGACAACGACATGTCGGCGCAGGTCGCGGCCCTCAAGCAGGCCGGCGTCAAGGCCGTCGTCATCAGCGCGGGCCCCCGCCAGGCCGCCTCCCTGGTCGGCGTCGCCGCCGCCACCGGCCTCAAGGTGCCGGTCGTCGGCAACAACTCGGCCTTCGCCCCGCAGCTCCTGGGCACCCAGGCCGGTCCCGCGCTGGAGAAGATGTACTGGTTCGCCTCCCCGAGCCTGCCCATCGGCGCGGACACGCCGACCGCGAAGAAGCTGGTCGCCGACTACCAGGCCGCCTACCCGGGCGACGGCCTCGACAACGGCATCGTCGCCGGCTGGACCGCGGCGAGCGTCTTCGGCGAGGCGCTCAAGAAGGCGTGCGCGGACAAGGACCTCACCCGCGAGGGCGTCGACAAGGCCCTGCTGACCATGACCGGCCACGACGCCGGCTTCGGCATGACCCACGACCTGGGCGACCCGAAGGCGCCGTCGTCCCGCGAGTCCGTCATCATCCAGCCCGACAAGTCGGTCCCCGGCGGCATGCGCACCGTCCGGCAGCCGTTCGTCTCGGACGCGGCCAAGAGCTACACCCCCTGATCGGCCAACCCGGTCCGCCAGGACGGGCGGGCCGGGACCCGGCCGAGCCGGCGGGCCCGGTCGTTCACCGCGCCCCGGGCCCAGACGGTCCGGCCACCGCACCGCCGCGGCGTCCAGCACGTCCACCGGGTGCGGTCCGCGCCGGGAGAGCCCCAGGACCTCGTGGCCCGCCGCCTCCAGACGGGGGACGAGCCGACGGCCCACGGCGCCCGTGGCGCCCGCGACGAGTACACGCATGCGCCTCGGCCTAGGGCGTGTCCGGACCGTCACCTCCCGGAAACACGGGAGTGCGAACCTCGGGCCCATGAACGCACGCATCGAGGAGAACCGCTCGCACCCCCGCCTCGCCGACCTGCTCGGCGCCTACCACCTGGTCAACCAGGAGGAGAAGGGGACGGCGGTGGCCGCGGTCGGCGACCTCCCGGCCGTATACCGCGCCGAGGCCGAGGACCCGGCCGCCGCGTTCGCCGCCGACACGGTGCTCCTCGCCACCCTCGAAGGGGCCGGGGACCCGGCCGGCTGCGTCGTGCTCAAGGCGCCCCGCGACGGCCGCCCGCCCGAGATCAAGCGGCTCTGGGTGGCGCCCGCGGCCCGCCGCAGGGGACTCGCGCGGGCGCTCATGACCGAGGCCCTGCGCCGCGCCGCCGGCGCCGGAGCGCCCTCGGTGCGCCTCACGGTCTGGTCCTGGCGCGCCGAGCCCGTCGCCCTCTACCGCGCCCTCGGCTTCACGGTCGTCGACCCCTGGGACGACCGGCCGGACCTGCTCTGCCTGGAGCGACCCCTCGACGTCGTCGAGCGCCAGTCGCCCGACGCCGTCCGCGCCCACGCCGCCGACGGGCTGGCCGCGCTCCTCGTCGACGCGGTGGACGACGGGGCCTCCGTCGGCTTCCTGGCCCCCCTGGGCACCGCCGAGGCGGCCGCCTGGTGGTCCCGCGCCGCCGACGAGGCCGCCGAGGGCGTCCGGGACGTCCTCGTGGCCCACGGCCCCGACGGACGCCCCTCCGGCGTCGTCACCCTCGTCCGGACCACCACGGCCAACGGCCGGCACCGCGGCGAGATCGCCCGGCTCCTCGTCCACCGCTCGGCCCGGGGCCGCGGCCTGGGCCGCCGCCTGCTCGCCGCCGCCGAGGCGCACGCCGCCGCGACCGGCCTCACCCTCCTCGTCCTGGACACCCGGACCGGCAGCCCCGCCGAGCGCCTCTACCGTGCCGCCGGCTGGACCGCGGCCGGCACCGTCCCGGACTACGCCGCCGACCCGGAGGGCGTGCTGCGCCCCACGACGCTGTACTACAAGAGCCTCGGCTGAGCGGGCACGCGCAAGGGCCCCGGGAGGCGAGTCGCCTCCCGGGGCCCTTGTCGTACCGCATGGTCGCTACGGCAGCTGCGCCGCCCGCGCCTCCCGGTTCTCACGCCGGTTGTCGCGGAAGGTGTTCACCCGGCGCGCCGTCGCGAAGAGGGGGATCACGGCGCCCAGCACGACCTGGAGCGCGCAGCCGGTCTGGAGCAGGAACGCCCCGCCCGGCGCGTCGAACGCCCAGGCCGCCAGCATGGCCATCGCACCGACGATCCAGCTGAGCATCGCCACCGCGAGGACGCCCCGCGGCTTCGGGTACTCGACCCGGCTCACCATCAGCCAGGCCACCCCGATGATCGCGAGCAGCGTCGGGATGAACGGCAGCTCCAGCAGCACGATCGAGACGACCGTCAGCGCGCCGAAGGGGCTCGGCATGCCCTGGAACATGCCGTCCTTCATCGTCACGCACGAGAATCTCGCGAGCCTGAGGACCACCGCGAGCAGCACCACGATCGCGGCCACGGCCGAGACCTTCTGCTGCGCGTCGTCGGCGACCATGCCGTACACGAGCACGAAGTACGCCGGCGCCAGACCGAAGCTGATCAGGTCCGACAGGTTGTCGAGCTCGGCGCCCATCGGCGAGCTGCGGAGCTTGCGCGCCACGATGCCGTCGAAGAGGTCGAAGATCGCCGCGCACAGCATCAGTATCACCGCGGTCGCGGCGCTGTTGCGCGCCATGCCGGTCTCGGTGCTCCCGGTGAGGTGCGGGATCAGGATGCCGGTGGTCGTGAAGTAGACCGCCATGAAGCCACACGTGGCGTTACCGAGCGTGAGGGCGTCCGCTATGGACAGCCTCAGCGACAGCGGCATCTCCTCGGCCTCGTCGGCCGCCTCCGCCTCGGCGTCGGCGGCCCAGTCGGCGGCCCGTGTGTCGGGATCAATCACGGTCAATGCGAGTCACCCCCGCGGTCGTGGCCTGCCCGACCTCGACGGCGACCTCGACACCCTCCGGGAGGTAGATGTCGACGCGCGAGCCGAAGCGGATGAGACCGATCCGGTCACCCTGCTCGACCTTCGTGCCCTGCGGGATGTACGGCACGATGCGCCGGGCGACGGCACCCGCGATCTGCACCATCTCGATGTCGCCGAGCTCGGTGTCGAAGTGCCAGACAACGCGCTCGTTGTTCTCGCTCTCCTTGTTGAACGCCGGGACGAACCCGCCCGGGACGTGCTCCACCGACGTGACCGTGCCGGCCAGCGGCGCGCGGTTGACGTGCACGTTCAGCGGGCTCATGAAGATGGCGACCCGGGTGCGTCCGTCCTTCCACGGCATGATGCTCTGCACCACACCGTCGGCGGGGGAGATGACCCGGCCCTGAGCGATCTCGCGCTCGGGGTCGCGGAAGAACCACAGCATGCCGGCCGCGAGCGCGGTGGTCGGCACGGCGATGGCCGCGGCACGCTTCGACTTGCGCGCGCGCACGAGGCTGAGCGCCGCGGTGGCGACGGTCGGCAGGAGCCACGGCGATGCTCCGCGCGCGAGGCGTACGCCGGCAAGGCTGTCGCGGTGTGCAGAGGTTTGGCTGTGGGGCATGGATGACCTTCGTAGCGGATGATGCCGCGCTGGCAACGGGGGACGGCGGCTTTCCGGCGATGCTATCGGTTGCGGGGCGCAACTGGGCAAGCCAGGAACCGAGTCGACGGCCGGAAGACGAACACAGGGTGTGATCTTCTTCGCGGCCGAACCGACTCAAAAGCGACAATCAACCCTGGAATCGGTACTCCTCGAGCAGCCGACGACCAATGATCATTTTCTGGATCTCGGCGGTACCTTCACCGATGAGCAGCATCGGCGCCTCACGGTAGAGACGCTCGATCTCGTACTCCTTCGAGAACCCGTAACCACCGTGGATGCGGAAGGCATCCTCGACGACCTCCTTGCAGTATTCGGAGGCGAGGTACTTCGCCATCCCTGCTTCGAGGTCGTTTCGTTCCCCGGAGTCCTTTTTGCGTGCTGCATTCACCATCATGGCATGAGCGGCCTCGACCTTGGTAGCCATCTCGGCAAGCTTGAACTGAATCGCCTGGTGCTGGGCGATCTGCTTGCCGAAAGTGTGACGTTGCTGGGCATACGAGACACCCAGTTCGAAAGCACGCTGCGCGACGCCGCAGCCACGGGCCGCCACGTTGACGCGGCCGACCTCCACGCCGTCCATCATTTGGTAAAACCCTCGGCCGGTGACGCCCCCGAGGACCCGATTGGCCGGAATGCGCAGTCCGTCCATGATGAGTTCGGTCGTGTCGACGCCCTTGTACCCCATCTTGTCGATCTTGCCGGGGATGGTGAGGCCCGGACGGACCTCTCCGAAGCCGGGCTCCTTCTCGACGAGGAAGGTCGTCATCGACTTGTGGGGGGCCGTGCCTTCGGGGTGTCCTTCGTCACTTCGGACGAGAACGGCCACCAGCGTGGACGTGCCGCCGTTCGTCAGCCACATCTTCTGGCCGTTGAGGACGTACTCGTCGCCGTCCCTGACGGCCTTGGACGTGATCGCCGACACGTCCGAGCCGAGGCCCGGCTCCGACATCGAGAACGCGCCGCGGGTCTCGCCGGCCGCCATCCGCGGAAGGAAGTACTCCTTCTGCTCCTGGGTGCCGTGCTGCTTCAGCATGTACGCCACGATGAAGTGGGTGTTGATGATGCCGGAGACCGACATCCAGCCGCGGGCGATCTCCTCCACGCACAGCGCGTAGGTGAGCAGCGACTCGCCCAGGCCCCCGTACTCCTCGGGGATCATCAGACCGAAGACGCCGAGCTCCTTGAGCCCGTCGACGATCTGCTGGGGGTACTCGTCGCGGTGCTCCAGCTCCGTCGCGACCGGGATGATCTCCTTGTCGACGAAGTCCCGCACCGTGGCGAGGATCTCCTGCTGGACGTCGGTCAGACCGTGGGTCTGGGCGAGTCGCGCCATGACTACTTCCCCTGTTCCTTGAGCTGGGGGCGGCCGGGCTGCTCGCCGCCGCGCTCCTTGATGTACGTCTCGGTGGGGACCATCACCTTGCGGCGGAAGACGCACACGAGGGTGCCGTCCTGCTTGTAGCCCTTGGTCTCGACGTAGACGATCCCGCGGTCGTTCTTCGACTTCGACGGGGTCTTGTCGAGGACCGTGGTCTCGCCGTAGATCGTGTCGCCGTGGAAGGTCGGCGCCACGTGGCGCAGCGACTCGATCTCCAGGTTGGCGATGGCCTTGCCGGAGACGTCCGGCACGGACATGCCCAGCAGCAGCGAGTAGATGTAGTTGCCCACGACGACGTTCTTGCCGAAGTCCGTCGTGTTCTCGGCGTAATTCACATCCATGTGCAGCGGATGGTGGTTCATCGTGAGCAGACAGAAGAGGTGGTCGTCGTACTCGGTGACCGTCTTCCCGGGCCAGTGCTTGTAGACGGCACCGACTTCGAACTCTTCGTAGGTACGGCCGAACTGCATGGGTCTCAGGCCTCCGGGATGTCGAACGTGGTGGTGCGCTGCATGCCGGCGGCGCGGCCCTTGCCGGAGATGACCAGGGCCATCTTGCGGGAGGCCTCGTCGATCATCTCGTCGCCGAGCATCGCGGAGCCCTTCTTCCCGCCGGCCTCGGACGTGTAGTAGTCGTAGGCGTCGAGGATCAGCTCGGCGTGGTCGTAGTCCTCCTGCGAGGGCGAGAAGATCTCGTTCGCGGCGGCCACCTGGTCCGGGTGGAGCACCCACTTGCCGTCGAAGCCCAGGGCGGCGGCGCGCTGGGCCACGGCCTTGTACCCCTCCTGGTTGCGGATCTGCAGGTAGGGGCCGTCGATCGCCTGGAGGTTGTTGGCGCGGGCCGCCATCAGGATGCTCATCAGGATGTGGTGGTACGCGTCCGCCGGGTAGCCGGGCGGCTGCTCGCCGACGACCAGGGACTTCATGTTGATGGAGGCCATGAAGTCGGCCGGGCCGAAGATGATCGTCTCGACGCGCTGGGAGGCCTGCGCGATCGCGTTCACGTTGGTCAGGCCCTGGGCGTTCTCGATCTGCGCCTCGATGCCGATCTTGCCGACCTCGAAGCCCATCGTCTTCTCGATCTGGGTGAGCAGAAGGTCGAGCGCGACGACCTGCTGGGCGTCCTGGACCTTCGGCAGCATGATGCAGTCGAGGTTCTGGCCGGCGCCCTCGACGACGGTGACGACGTCGCGGTAGGTCCAGTGGGTCGTCCAGTCGTTGACGCGGACCACGCGGGTCTTGCCGGTCCAGTCGCCCTCGTTCAGGAACTTCACGATGGTGTGGCGGGCGTCCGGCTTGGCCAGCGGGGCGCAGGCGTCCTCCAGGTCGAGGAAGACCTGGTCGGCGGCGAGGCCCTGGGCCTTCTCCAGGAACCGCGGGTTGGAGCCGGGGACCGCCAGGCAGGAGCGGCGGGGGCGGAGCCGGTTCACAGGGCTGGTCATGCGGGGACCTCCGTGCTTTCCATGGGGCTGAGCTTGTGAGCGGTGCGGATCTCGTCGACGATACGGCCGATGATCTCCGTGATGCCGAAGTCCTTCGGCGTGAAGACGGCGGCGACACCCGCTCGCTTCAGTTCCGCCGCGTCGGCGTTGGGGATGATCCCGCCGACGATGACGGGGATGTCGGTCGCGCCGGCCTCGCGGAGGCGGTCCAGGACGTCGGGGACCAGCTCCGCGTGGGAGCCGGAGAGGATCGACAGGCCCACGCAGTGCACGTCCTCGGCGAGCGAGGCGTCGACGATCTGCTCGGGGGTCAGGCGGATGCCCTGGTAGACGACCTCGAATCCGGCGTCACGCGCGCGGACGGCGATCTGCTCGGCGCCGTTGGAGTGGCCGTCCAGACCGGGCTTCCCGACGAGCAGCCGCAGCCGCCCGGAGTTCAGCTCCTCGGCGGTCCGCGCCACCTTCTCCCGCACGAGGGCCAGCGGCGTGCCCTCCTCGGCGGTGACCGCGACGGGGGCGGAGGAGACGCCGGTCGGGGCCCGGAACTCGCCGAAGACCTCGCGCAGCGCCCCGGTCCACTCGCCGGTCGTGACGCCGGCGCGGGCGCACTCCAGGGTGGCCTCCATGAGGTTGCCGGTGCCCCGGGCGGCCTCCTTGAGGCGTTCGAGGGCCTTGCAGGGGCGCGGGTGGTTGAACGGGGGCTGGTAGCGGTTGTCCCGCCACGACTTCAGCGAGCCGACCACCCGGGCCTCGACGGCCGGGTCGACCGTCATGATCGCGGTGTCCAGGTCGGAGGTGAGGGGGTTCTCCTCGGTCGACTGGAAGATGTTGACGCCGACGATCTTCTCGTCGCCGGCCTCGATCCGGGCGCGCCGCTCGGCGTGCGAGGAGACCAGCTGCGACTTGAGGTAGCCGGACTCGACGGCCGCCATGGCGCCGCCCATCTCCTCGATCCGCCCGATCTCGGCCATGCACTCCTCGACGAGCGAGTCGACCTTGGCCTCGATGACGTGCGAGCCGGCGAAGATGTCCTCGTACTCCAGGAGGTCGGACTCGTGGGCCAGCACCTGCTGGATCCGGAGCGACCACTGCTGGTCCCAGGGCCGGGGGAGGCCGAGGGCCTCGTTCCAGGCCGGGAGCTGGACGGCGCGGGCGCGGGCGTCCTTGGAGAGCGTGACGGCCAGCATCTCCAGGACGATCCGCTGGACGTTGTTCTCCGGCTGGGCCTCGGTGAGGCCCAGCGAGTTGACCTGCACGCCATAGCGGAACCGGCGCTGCTTGGCGTCCTCGATGCCGTACCGCTCGCGGGTGATGCGGTCCCAGATGCGGCCGAAGGCGCGCATCTTGCACATCTCCTCGACGAAGCGGACGCCCGCGTTCACGAAGAACGAGATGCGGGCGACGACATCGCCCTTGCGGTCCTCGGGGATCTGGCCGGAGGCGAACACCGAGTCGAGCACGGCGATCGCGGTGGACATGGCGTACGAGATCTCCTGGACCGGCGTGGCCCCGGCCTCCTGCAGGTGGTAGCTGCAGATGTTGATCGGGTTCCACTTCGGGATGTTGTTGACCGTGTAGCAGATCATGTCCGTCGTCAGCCGGAGCGAGGGGCCGGGCGGGAAGACGTGCGTCCCGCGCGACAGGTACTCCTTGACGATGTCGTTCTGCGTGGTGCCCTGGAGCTTGGTGATGTCCGCACCCTGCTCCTCGGCGGCGACCTGATAGAGCGCCAGCAGCCACATCGCCGTGGCGTTGATGGTCATCGAGGTGTTCATCTGTTCCAGCGGGATGTCCTGGAACAGCCGTCGCATGTCACCGAGGTGCGAGACGGGGACGCCGACCCGGCCGACCTCGCCGCGGGCGAGGATGTGGTCGGGGTCGTACCCGGTCTGCGTCGGCAGGTCGAAGGCGACCGAGAGGCCGGTCTGACCCTTGGCGAGGTTGCGCCGGTACAGCTCGTTGGACGCCTCGGCGGTGGAGTGACCGGCGTACGTCCGCATGAGCCACGGCCGGTCCTTCTGGCGCTCAGTCATCTATGGTCCCGGGCTCAGATGTTGCGGAAGCGGTTGATGGCGTCGATGTGCTGGGCGCGCATCTCGGGGTCGCGCACGCCCAGGCCCTCCTGCGGGGCGAGGGCCAGCACGCCGACCTTGCCCTGGTGCAGGTTGCGGTGGACGTCGTAGGCGGCCTGGCCGGTGTCCTCCAGGGAGTAGACCTTGGAGAGCGTCGGGTGGATCTTGCCCTTCGCGATGAGGCGGTTGGCCTCCCACGCCTCGCGGTAGTTGGCGAAGTGCGAGCCGATGATCCGCTTGAGGGACATCCACAGGTAGCGGTTGTCGTACTGGTGCATGTAGCCCGAGGTCGAGGCGCAGGTGGTGATGGTGCCGCCCTTGCGGGTGACGTACACGGAGGCGCCGAAGGTCTCGCGGCCCGGGTGCTCGAAGACGATGTCGATGTCCTCGCCGCCGGTCAGCTCGCGGATCTTGGAGCCGAAGCGCTTCCACTCCCGCGGGTCCTGGGTGTTCTCGTCCTTCCAGAACTTGTAGCCCTCGGCGTTGCGGTCGATGACCGCGTCGGCGCCCATGGACCGGCAGATGTCGGCCTTCTCGGGGGAGGAGACGACGCAGATCGGGTTGGCGCCGCCGGCGAGGGCGAACTGCGTGGCGTACGAGCCGAGGCCGCCGCTCGCGCCCCAGATGAGGACGTTGTCGCCCTGCTTCATGCCGGCGCCGTTGCGGGAGACCAGCTGGCGGTAGGCGGTGGAGTTGACCAGGCCGGGCGAGGCGGCCTCCTCCCAGCTGAGGTGGCCGGGCTTCGGCATCAGCTGGTTCGACTTGACCAGGGCGATCTCCGCCAGGCCGCCGAAGTTGGTCTCGAAGCCCCAGATGCGCTGCTCGGGGTCGAGCATCGTGTCGTTGTGGCCGTCCGAGGACTCCAGTTCGACCGAGAGGCAGTGCGCGACGACCTCGTCGCCCGGGTTCCAGGCGTTGACGCCCGGGCCGGTGCGCAGGACGACGCCCGCGAGGTCGGAGCCGATGACGTGGTAGGGCAGGTCGTGGCGCTTGGTGAGCTCGGAGAGCCGGCCGTAGCGCTCCAGGAAGCCGAAGGTCGAGACGGGCTCGAAGATCGAGGTCCAGACCGAGTTGTAGTTGACCGAGCTCGCCATGACGGCGACCAGGGCCTCGCCCGGGCCCAGCTCGGGCAGGGCCACGTCGTCGAGGTGCAGCGACTTGCGCGGGTCCTTGTCACGGCTGGCGAGCCCGGCGAACATCTCCGCCTCGTCCTTGTGGACGGTCACGGCCCGGTACGAGTCGGGGAGCGGGATGTTCGCGAAGTCGGCGGACGTGGCGTCCTGCGACTGGATCGCGGCCAGGATTTCCTTCACGGGTTGCCTCCGGCGGTGAGCGTCCTGAGGGAGGGACGCCTGGGGGTTACGGCGGTGGGTGCTGCTGTGGAGGTGTGCCGTCGGTTCGGCGCGGTGGTGCTGTGGCGGCGCTGTGGTGGAGCGCGGGGTGCCTGTGACGCAGGCGTCCGGGCGCACCGGCCGTCGGCTGGTGGGGACAGCCGGCGCGCGAGGTGTGGTCTCTGCGCGCCGGCCGCCCGGACTCCTTCAACGTATGGCACGCCGTGTCACCTGACAAGGCACTGCGTGCCAACAATTTCACTCAGATGCAATCTGCCCATCTCGGATGAGCGATGATCGATCGAAACCGCCCGTGAACTGGGCGAACGCGAGAGGGCCGCCCCCGGAATCCGGGGGCGGCCCTCTCGTCGGAACGTGCTCAGGAGCCCTTGAGGGCCTCCTGGATGGTGCGCATGACCTCGTCGAGCGGTGCGTCCGTGCGGGCCACGGCGACGACCACGTCGCCGGCCGTGGAGACCCGTGCGGGGGGAGCCGGCGCGGCCTGCGGGGGAGGGGCCGGGCGGCCCGCGCCTATCCCGGTGCCGAAGGTCTCCCGCACGATCGCGAAGGCGTGGTCGAGCTGCGCCTCCACGTCGCCCTGCCCGCCCGCCCGCAGCCAGCGCCGCAGCACGTGGTTGTGGGCGGTGACGACCGCCGACGCGGCGACCTCCGCGAGCAGCGGGTCGTCGTTGCCGGCGTGGTGGTCGCCCTCGTCGAAGTGCTCCAGCAGATAGCGGGTGAACAGCCGCTCGTAGCGGGCCACCGAGGCGATCTCGCGCTCCCGCAGCGTCGGCACCTCGCGGGTGAGCCGGTAGCGCTCCACCGAGACTGCGGGCGAGCCCGCGTACATCTTCATGACTTCCTTGATGCCCGTGCACACCGTGTCGAGCGGGTGCTCGTGCGGCGGGGCGGCGTTCAGCACCGCCTCCGCCCGCACCAGGGTGTCGTCGTGGTCGGGGAAGATCGCCTCTTCCTTGGACCGGAAGTGGCGGAAGAAGGTCCGCCGCGCGACCCCGGCCGTGGCCGCGATCTCGTCGACCGTGGTGGCCTCGTACCCCTTCGTTGCGAAGAGCTCCATGGCCGCCGCGGCGAGCTCCCGGCGCATCTTGAGCCGCTGCGCGGCGGCCCGGGTGCCCGCCGCCGTCTCGGGAGCGTCGGACGTGGACGTGGCACGGGGTGTCTTCGCGGCCTTGGGCATGGTCCGAACGTACTGCATCGGAGCGGGAGTGTGCCCAGGTGGGGGCGGGGAGCCCCCCGGGGCGCCGAGGGTGCCCGGGGAGCTCAGCAGACCGCCCCAGCCGGCCGTGCGGGGATCAGCGTCGGGCATATTCGCGGAAGCCGCGACCCGTCTTGCGGCCCAGGCAGCCCGCCGCCACCAGGTGCTCCAGGAGCGGGGCCGGGGCGAGGCCCGGGTCACGGAACTCGCGGTGCAGCACCTGCTCGATCGCGAGCGAGACGTCCAGGCCGACCACGTCGAGCAGCTCGAACGGGCCCATCGGGTAGCCGCCGCCCAGCTTCATCGCCGCGTCGATGTCGTCCAGGGTCGCGTAGTGGTCCTGGACCATCTTGATCGCGTTGTTGAGGTACGGGAAGAGCAGCGCGTTGACGATGAACCCGGCGCGGTCGCCGCAGTCCACCGGGTGCTTGCGGATCCTCGTGGTGACCTCGCGGACCGTGGCGTGGACGTCGTCGGCGGTCAGGACCGTACGGACGATCTCGACCAGCTTCATCGCCGGGGCCGGGTTGAAGAAGTGCATGCCGATGACGTCCTGCGGGCGCGTGGTGGCGCGGGCGCAGGCCACGACCGGCAGTGAGGAGGTCGTGGTGGCGAGCACCGCGCCCGGCTTGCAGATCTTGTCCAGCCGGGCGAACAGCTCCTGCTTGATCGCCAGGTCCTCGGCGACCGCCTCGACGGCCAGGTCGACCTCGGCGAACGCGTCGAGCGTGCCCGCCGCGGTGATCAGGGCCAGCGTGGTGTCCCGGGCCTCGGCCGTCATCCGGCCCTTCTCGACCGAACGGGCCAGCGACGTGGCGATGCGGGCCTTGGCCTTGTCCGCCTTCTCCTGGGAGCGGGCGGCGAGGACGACGCCGTACCCGGCCTTGGCGAAGACCTCGGCGATGCCGGACGCCATCGTGCCCGAGCCGGCGACGCCGACCGAGCGGACCTCGCGGGACGGGCCGGCCTCGGCGGACGCCGACGGGGTCAGCGCGTCCGCGACGACCTCGGCGGAGCCCGGCGCCGCGTAGGTGTAGAAGCCGCGGCCCGCCTTGCGGCCGGTCAGACCGGCCTCGCTGAGCTGCTTGAGGAGGGGGGCGGGGGCGTGCAGACGGTCGTGCGAGGAGGCGTACATGGCCTCCAGGACCGTACGGGCCGTGTCCACGCCGATCAGGTCGAGCAGCGCCAGCGGACCCATCGGGAGGCCGCAGCCCAGCTTCATCGCCGCGTCGATGTCCTCGCGGGAGGCGTACCGGGCCTCGTACATGGCCGCGGCCTGGTTCAGGTAGCCGAAGAGCAGGCCGTCGGCGATGAAGCCCGCCCGGTCGCCGACCGCCACCGGCTCCTTGCCGAGGCCCTCGGCCAGCCGCGTGACGGCCTCGACGGCCCGCGGGTCGGTGAGGACCGAGGAGACGACCTCGACCAGCTTCATCGCCTGGACCGGGGTGAAGAAGTGCAGGCCGAGCACGCGCTCCGGGTGCGCCGAGTCCGCGGCGAGGCGGGTGACGGAGAGCGCGTTGGTGCCGGTGGCCAGGATCGCGTCGGGGCGGACGATCGCGTCCAGGGCCCGGAAGACCTCCTGCTTGGCCTCGTACGACTCCGGGACGACCTCGATCACCAGGTCGGCCTCGGCGGCCGCCTGGAGGTCGGAGAAGGTACGGAAGCGGGCCAGCACGTCCTGCCGCTCCTCCTCGGTGATCCGCTCACGGGCCACCGCGCGGGCGGTGGAGGTCTCCAGGGCGGCGACGGCGCGGGCGGCGGCCGTGTCGCTGATGTCGATGCCGATGACCTCGTGGCCGGCCCGGGCGAGGACGTCGGCGATACCCGCGCCCATGGTGCCGAGACCGACGACGGCGATGGTGGAGAGAGGGGTGTCCATCAGGGGACTCCAGAGAGGAAGAGTGACGACTGAGGGCAGTACGTGTGCGTGAGGGGCGGGTGCGGCTCCGCGTACGGGCGCACGCGGGAGATGCCGAATCGCGCGGGTGAGAAAGCGCGGGATAACCCGGGAACGGGGCCACGCCCCGGAATGGCGGGCGTGCCCTGGAAAAGAGCGACGGACCCTGTCCCGGGCCACGTCGAAACTGCCGAACCGACGTACGACACAACGGCTGCGTCACCAGGCCGTCGTGGAAAGTGCGGGTGGTGGCCCGCTCACCTGAGACTAACCGGCCGGTAACGAGCGCGCCAGTCCCGGGAAGTTGGGGGCGATGTGATCTGGATCGCGGATAGGGTCGGATTCATGGAATACGCCGAGGATCCGGAATTCTGCTCGATGATCGATCGATTGCGTGACGAGATCGAGAAGGACGCCGAAGAAGTCCCCGACGCATTCCGCCGCCTGGCCGAAACCGGTGATCCCGAGGAACTGCACCGCGTGCTCACCGCCCCCGGACAGCCGCTGTGGGCCCGCGAGATCGCCGCCTACGCGCTCGGCGTCGCCGGCGACCCGCGCGCCTTCGAGACGCTCGTCCTCCTCCTCAACCACCGGGACCCCGAACGCTGCGTCACCGCCGCCCACGCCCTCACCCGGCTCGGCGACCCGCGCACCGCGCGTGCCGCCGCCGCCCTCGCGACCAACGAACTCCGGGCCGCCTACGCCCTCCTCCCGGTCCGCCTCCTCGCCGCCCTCCGCGCGCCCGAGTCCGTGCCGGCCCTCATCACCGTCCTCGCGCGGCGGCTCCCGGCCGACGACCCCCACTGGCGGGTCGGACTCGCCTGCGTCGAGGGCCTCGGAGCCCTCGGAGACCCGGCGGCCCGCCCCGCCCTGGAGGCCGCCTTGCCGCACCCCCGGCTCGGCGCCGCCGCCGCCCGCTCACTGACGCTGCTCGGCCCCGTCGCCTGACACCGGGCCGCGATCCCGCCCCGCCCCGCCGTCCCCCGACTCCGGGCTGCGGTCCCGCCCCGCCCCGCCGTCCCCCGACTCCGGGCTGCGGTCCCGCCCCGCCCCGCCGTCCCCCGACTCCGGGCTCCGGCACTCCCCGGCCTCACCGGGGCGCGGCTCCGGGCCCCGGCACTCCCCGGCGGCTCGGGCCGGCGGCTTCGGCATCCGGCGCGCCAGGGCCGGCGTCCCGGCCGCCGCCAGGACGGCGGGAAGGGCCGCCACGGCGAAGCACACCGGCAGCGGCAGCCACCCCACCAGGAGCCCGGCACCGGCCGTCGCCCCCGTACTGCCCGCGTTGAAGGCCGTGTTGACCCACGCCCCGGCCCGGGCGCGCCGGTCCGGCGCGGCGGACTCGTCGGCCAGCAGATACGCGCTGGTGAGGGCCGGCGCCAGGAAGAGCCCGCCGAGGGCCACCCAGCCGACCAGCGCGTACGGATGCGGGGACAGTCCGGCCACCGCGAGGACGCCGCCGAGCGCCGACGCGGACAGCGACAGCCGGCGGGCGCTGGACAGCCGCCAGGAGACGGCGCCGTGCACCAGACCGCCCACCGCGCTGCCCGCCGACAGCGCGGCCAGCGCCCAGGGCACCACCCCCGGCCTCCCGTGCTCGTCGGCGAACGCGATCACGAGCAGGTCGAGCGCGCCCAGGGCCATGCCCACCGCGGCCGCGACCACCGCCGCCCGCGCCGTCCCGGCACCGGGCCCGGCCGCCTGCCCGCCCTTCGCCCCGGGCGCCCCGCGCTCCGGCGTCCGGCCCCGCGCCGCCGGCGAGGCGGCGAGCGCGAGCGTGCCCGTCAGGACCAGCGCGGCGCTCACCGCCAGACCGGCCGGCGCCGCCGCGTACCGCACGAGCAGCCCCACCAGCAACGGGCCCGTGACGAAGAGGACTTCCTCCGCCACCGTGTCCAGGCTGTACGCACGCCGCAGCAGGTCCCGGTCGGCCGGCATCCCGCTCCACAGCGCCTGCATCACCGGGCCGAGCGGCGGGGTCGCACAGCCCGCCGTCGCGGCGAGCGCCACGAGCGGGACCGCGCCGGCCTCCGGGGCGGACGTCACCACCGCGAGGGCAGTGAGCAGCGGCGTGTAGACCAGGGCCATCGGAGGCAGGGCCCGCCGTGGCCCGAACCGGTCGACCAGGCCGGCCCGGAGCGGGGACAGGAGCACGCTCGTCAGCCCGAAGGCGGCCATCGCGGTGCCGGCCACGGCGTACGAGCCGGAGGCGGACCTGACCGACAGGAGCAGCGAGAGTGGGGCCGTGCCGTAGGAGAGGCGGCCCAGGAGCGCCGCGCCGAAGGTCCGGCGGGCGTACGGAGTGCGCAGCACCGCCGCGTATCCGGGCGCGGGGGAGGGGCGGGCAGGGGAGATCACGGACATGACGGTGTTCCTCGGGGAAGGACGCCGGGCGGGAGCCGGTGGCGCCGGAGCGTGCGGGGACGGCGGGACGCCGCGCCGGTCTGGGCACGGCCGTCGGATCGCCGACTCCTACGCACGGGAGAGGAACATGCGCGTCAAGGTAGCAAACGGAGCCCCGCCCCGGTCTCGCCCGCGGGAGCCGGTTCCTCCGGGACGAGGGCGAACGCCTCGATCTCCACCAGCAGTTCCGGCCGGACCAGCGCCGACACCTGCACGGCGGAGCTCGCCGGGAGCGGCGCCCCCGCGAAGGCGGCGTCCCGCGCGTCCCGGACGGCGGGGAGGTGGGCCACGTCGGTGACGAAGTACGTCAGCTTCACCACGTCCCCGAACCCGGCGCCGGCCGCGGTCAGACAGCGCTCCACGTTCGCGAAGACCTGGCGGGCCTGCGCCGCCGGGTCGCCCTCGCCGACCACCGCGCCGTCGGCGTCGAAGGCGCACTGCCCGGATATCGCGACGAACCGGCCGGTGCCCCACACGACGTGGCTGTACTGGGGGCTGGGCGCGAGGCCCTCCGGGGCCGGGAGGTGGGTGAGGTGGTTCGTCATGCCCGACATCCTCGCGCATGCCACTGACAGTGCCCGCGACCCCTCGGCCGCGGGCACTGCCGGTGGAAGGACGCCGGGGTCAGCGCACGTGGCCGAGGAACCCGTGCAGCGCCGTGCCCGCCGCCTGCGCCTGCGGGGCGCCGGCCCGCGTGGCGCCGCCCTCGGGGGCCGTCTTCCCGGCCGGCGCCGCGGGCTCCGGATCCGGCTCCGGCTCCGGGAGCCGGGCGCAGACCGCGTCGGCCTCCGCGCCGTCCGCCGCGCGCGGGACCCTGCCCGTGGCGAGGTAGCCGGCCAGGTGGTCGTCGAGGCAGTCGTTCCCGGCGAGGGTCACCCCGTGGTTTCCGCCGCCCTCCTCGACGACGAGGCTGGAGCCCCGGAGGAGCCGGTGCAGGGCGACCCCGCCCTCGTACGGCGTCGCCGCGTCGTCCGTCGCCTGGAGGACGAGGACCGGGGACACCTGGTCGTTGCTCACGTCCGGCGGCGTCAGCGGCTCGACCGGCCAGAACGCGCACGGCGCGTTGTACCAGGCGTTGTTCCAGGTCGAGAACGGCGCCTTGGCGTGCACGTCCCAGTTGTCCTTGCGCCAGACGCTCCAGTCACGGGGCCACCCCGCGTCCCGGCACTGCACGCTCGTGTAGACCGAGTAGCCGTTGTCCGCGGCCGCGTCGGCCTCCCCGTACCGCTCGTACGCCTCCTTCAGCGGCGCCGGGTCGCCGTCGTTGACGTACGCGGAGAACGCGCGCGCGAGGCGCGGCCAGTACCCGTCGTAGTACCCGCCGGGCAGGTAGGTGTCCTCCAGCTCGCCCGGTCCGACCTTCCCGCCGGCCGGCGTCTCGCGCAGGGCGTCCCGCATCCGGTACCAGGCCGCCTCGACCGCCGCCGGGTCCGTGCCGAGGCCGTAGGCCGCGTCGTGCCGGGCGACCCAGGCCATGAAGGCCTTGTGGCGGGTGTCGAAGGCGAAGTCCTGGGCGATGTTGTCCTCGTACCAGACCCCGTGCGGGTTGACGACGGAGTCCAGCGCCATCCGCCGCACCCGGTCCGGGTACAGGCGCGCGTACACCGCCCCCAGGTAGGTGCCGTACGAGTAGCCGAGGTAGTTGATCTGCTGGGCGCCGAGCGCGCCGCGGAGGACGTCCAGGTCCCGGGCGGTGCTCACGGTGTCGATGTACGGCAGCACGTCCGCGTACTTGTCCCCGCACGCGTTCGCGAAGGACTGGGCCCGGGCGACCGCCGCCCGCTCGGCCGCGGCACCGGTCGGCACCGAGTCGGCGCGCACCGGCGCGAAGTGGCCGGGCTTGCAGTCGAGCGCGGGCTCGCTCTTCCCGACCCCGCGCGGGTCGAAGCCGATCACGTCGTACTCGGCGGCCACCTTCGGGGGCAGCGACGCCGCCACGTACCCGGCCATGCCGCGCCCGCTGCCGCCGGGCCCGCCCGGGTTCACCAGCAGGGGCCCCTGGAAGGTCCGTGCCGTGTGCGGGATCCGGGTGAGCGCGAGCGTGATGGCGCGCCCCGCCGGGTCGTCGTGGTTCAGCGGCACCTTCAGGGTGGCGCACTGGAGCCTGGGGTAGGCCGCGGTGGCGCAATCGGTCCAGGCGATCCGGGGCAGCGGGCGGGGGGCCGGTTCTCCGGCCTCGGCGGGAGCGGCCGGCAGGACGGTGACCGTCCCGGCGACCAGCGCTCCAGCGGCGATCAGCATTCCTGCGCGTGGGGTCATAGGGCCTTTGTGTCCCGCCCGGCGTGCGGAAGGACCCACTTCGGCCAGAGTTGACCCGAACAGAGGAGGGTCCGACGGCGTGTCAGGCGACCGGTCGGATGATCGGAGTGGAGGTTCGCCCGCGCGGGGAGCCTTTCGTGAGCGGGCGTCAGAGCAGGGTGAGCTGTTCCGGGGCGGCCGCGTCGGCGGGGTCCTCCGGCAGGGGCGTCCGGCGCGGTCCGCCGCTCCGGTGCGCCGGTCCGATGCCGAACTCGGCCGCCAGCTCGTGCACCTGACGGGTGATCCGGCGCTGGTACCAGGTCGGCGCGTACGCCCCGGCCGCGTACATCCGCTCGTACCGCCCCACCAGGCCGGGGTGGTGCTCGCGCAGCCACCGCATGAACCACTCCCGGGCGCCGGGCCGCAGGTGGAGGACGAGCGGGGTGACCGAGCTCGCGCCGGCCTCGGCGATCGCGCGGACCGTCGCCCGCAGCTGCTCGGGCCGGTCGCTCAGGAAGGGCACGACGGGGGCCATCAGGACCCCGCAGTCGATGCCGTGCTCGCCGAGGACGCGGACGACGTCGAGGCGCCGGCCCGGCGAGGGGGTGCCGGGTTCGACCGTCCGCCACAGCTCCTCGTCGGTGAAGCCGACGGAGACGGAGATGCCGACCTCGGTGACCCGGGCGGCCTGGGTGAGGAGATCGAGGTCGCGCAGGATCAGCGTGCCCTTGGTGAGGATCGAGAACGGATTCGCCCGGTCGCGCAGCGCGGTCAGGATGCCCGGCATCAGGCGGTAGCGGCCCTCGGCGCGCTGGTAGCAGTCGACGTTGGTCCCCATGGCGACGTGCGCGCCCTCCCAGCGTGGCGAGGCGAGCTGGCGGGCCAGCAGCGCCGGGGCGTTGATCTTGACGACGATCTGGGAGTCGAAGCCCAGGCCGGTGTCGAGGTCCAGATAGCCGTGGGTCTTGCGGGCGAAGCAGTACACGCACGCGTGCGTGCAGCCCCGGTAGGGGTTGACCGTCCACTCGAACGGCATCCGCGACGCTCCCGGCACCCGGTTGAGGATCGAGCGGGCCCGCACCTCGTGGAAGGTGATGCCGCGGAACTCGGGGGTGTCGAAGGTCCGGGTGGTGACCGCGTCCGTGCCGAACAGGGTGATGTCGGCGGGCGCCGCCCGGCCGCCCGGGGTGTCGCGCAGATTCTCCCAGCGCATGGACGCCTCCTCGGTAGCTGCTGTCGACCGTGCGCCCAGAATAGAACACCTGTTCCCTTGATCGTCGCAACCCGGATTTCGCCCGCCGCACCCCACGTGGTTCGCTTGGCCCACACCCGGAGCACCCACCAGCTGGAGGAAGTCAATGGCGCAGGTCGAGGCCACCACGGAACGGATCATCGCCGCGGACGCGGAGACGGTGTTCGACGCGCTGGCCGACTACAGCGGCACGCGCGCGAAGCTGCTCCCCGAGCACTTCAGCGAGTACGAGGTGCGCGAGGGCGGCGACGGCGAGGGCACCCTGGTCCACTGGAAGCTCCAGGCCACCAGCAAGCGCGTGCGCGACTGCCTCCTGGAGGTCGGCGAGCCCACCGACGGGCAGCTCGTCGAGAAGGACCGCAACTCCTCCATGGTCACCACCTGGACCGTGACCCCGGCCGGCGAGGGCAAGTCCCGCGTCGTCGTCACCACCGTCTGGAACGGCGCCGGAGGCATCGGCGGCTTCTTCGAGAAGACCTTCGCCCCCAAGGGCCTCGGCCGGATCTACGACGCCGTCCTCGCCAAGCTGGCGGACGAGGTCGAGAAGTAACGCCCCGGGCGTTCACCGATTCGAGTGGATCGCCCGCACCCCCGTACCGGCGCCCGGCGCGTCGAGGGGGCGCGGGCCTTCTCGTAAACGCGCTGATGAGCGACCCAAGTGCGCCGTCGCGCAGGGGGGTTCGCACCCCCGGGTTCCACCCGCCGCCCGTACCGCCCGACTTGCTCCCCCTTCGCGCCCAATGCGAAGAATGGCGCGGCGCAGACGCCGTGACGAGGGGAGCAGGTACGTGGGTGCGATCACCATCGCGGAGTACGCCGAGGGCGCCAAGGAGGCCGCGGCGGAGCCGGAACCGCTCCCCGCGCACGACCCGCCCGCCGGCCTCGCGCCCCCGCCCGGACCCGGCCAGGCCGCCCTCGACCCCCGGCGCGTCCGCCTCGTCTTCTGCGGCCTGATGCTCGCGCTGCTCCTCGCCGCGCTGGAGCAGATGATCGTCGCCACCGCCCTGCCGAAGATCGTCGGCGAACTCCAGGGCCTGGACCGGATGTCCTGGGCGATCACCGCCTACCTGCTGACCTCCACCATCGGCCTGCCGGTCTACGGGAAGCTGGGCGACCTCCTCGGCCGCAAGGGCGTCTTCCTCTTCGCCATCGTCGTCTTCGTCATCGGCTCCGGCCTGGCCGGCTGGTCGCGCACCATGGACCAGCTCATCGCCTTCCGCGCCCTCCAGGGCGCCGGCGCCGGCGGACTCATGATCGGCGTCCAGGCGATCATCGCCGACATCGTCCCCGCCCGCGAACGCGGCCGCTACATGGGCCTGATCGGCGCCGCCTTCGGCCTCGCCTCCGTCGCCGGCCCCCTCCTCGGCGGCTTCTTCACCGACCACGTCTCCTGGCGCTGGTGCTTCTACTTCAACGTGCCCTTCGGCCTCGTCACCCTCGCCGTCGTCGCCACCGTCCTCAAGCTCCCCAAGCCCACGGCACGCGCGCGCTTCGACGTCCTCGGCGCGCTCCTCCTCGCCGCCGCCTCCACCTGCCTGGTCCTGCTGACCAGCTGGGGCGGCACCGAGTACGCCTGGGACTCCCGCGTCGTCCTCGCCCTCGCCTGCGGAGCCGCCGGAACGGCCCTGCTCTTCCTGGTCGTCGAGCACTTCGCGCCCGAACCCCTCATCCCGCTCCGGCTCTTCCGCGACTCCGTCTTCACGGTCACCGCCCTCGTCGGCGCCGTCGTCGGCATCGCGCTCTTCGGCGCCGCCAGCTACCTCCCCAGCTTCCTGCAGATGGTCGAGGGCGCCAGCGCCACCGAGTCCGGCCTGCTGATGCTGCCCCTCATGGGCGGCATCGTCGTCGCCTCCGTCGTCTCCGGCCAGCTCATCAGCCGCACCGGCCACTACAAGGTCTATCCGGTGGCCGGTGGGGCCGTCTCCGTCCTCGGCATGTGGCTGCTCTCCCGCATGGACGCCGACACCCCGCGCCTCCAGCACAGCCTCTGGCAGGCCGTTCTCGGCACCGGCATCGGCCTGGTCATGCCCGTGCTCGTGCTCGCCGTGCAGAACTCCGTGCGCCCCGCCGACCTCGGCACCGCCACCAGCGCCCACACCTACTTCCGCCAGATCGGCGGCAGCATCGGCGCCGCGGTCTTCGGCACCCTCTTCGCCTCCCGGCTCGACGACGCCCTCGGCGACCGGCTCGCCGCCGTCCTCCCGGGGAGCGGCGGCGCGAGCCTCCCGCCGGCCGAGTCCATCACCCCGCAGACGGTGCACACCCTGCCGCCCGCGCTCCGCGACGCGTACGTCCACGCCTACGCCGACGCGATGCCGCGGATCTTCCTCTACCTCGTGCCGGTCCTCGCGCTCGGCCTCGTCCTCGCCTTCTTCCTCAAGGAGAAACCGCTGGTGTCCCACCACACCCCCCTCGCCGAGACCGCCGAGGCCCACGACATCGCCGGCGCCCAGGCCGTCCCGCACGCCCGGCACGCCGCCCCGCAGCCCGCGCCCGCGGCCCCGCACCACTCCGGCGTTCCGGTCTGCGGCACCGTCCAGCACCACGACGGCAGCCGGGTGCCCCGCGCCGCCCTCACCCTCATCGACGTCCAGGGGCGGCAGGTCGGCCGCGGTGCCAGCGGCGAGGACGGCCGGTACGCGCTGAGCGTCCCCGGCAGCGGCGCCTACGTCCTCATCGCGGCGGCCGGCGGGCACCAGCCCCAGGCCGTCTCCGTCACCGTCGGCGACCGGCCGGTCGAGCTCGACGTCGTCCTCGGCGGCGCGGGGCGGCTCGCGGGCAGCGTCGTCACGGCCGACGGCACCCCGGTGCGGGACGCGGCCGTCACCCTCACCGACGTCCGCGGCGAGGTCGTCGCCTCGACCCGCACCGGGCGCGAGGGCGGCTACGTCATCGGCGAACTGGTCGCGGGGGAGTACACGCTCGCCGCGAGCGCCCCCGCCTTCCGCCCGGCGGCCCTGCCGGTGAGCGTCCAGTCGGCCCGGGAGACCCGCCAGGACATCGAACTGGCCGGCGGCGCGGTGCTGCGCGGCACCGTGCGCGGGGGCGGCGGCCGGCCCGTCGAGGACGCCCGGGTCACCCTGCTCGACGCCGCGGGCAACGTGGTCGACACCCTCACCACCGGCGCCGACGGGGCCTTCCGGTTCGTCGACCTGTCCTCCGGCGAGTACACGGTCATCGCCGCCGGGTACCCGCCCGTCGCCACGGTGCTCCAGATGGCCGGCGGAGGCCGCACCGAGCGCGACCTCCAGCTCGGCCACCAGGACTGAGGCCCCGTCCCCTCGTGGGGGACGGGGCGGGCGGGTCAGGGGGTGGTCGTCGCCTTGCGCAGCGCGCTGATGCAGGTGCCGATCGCCTCCTGGAGCGCCTCCAGGCGCTGGAGCATGTCGGCCTCGTAGATGTCCTCCTCCATCACCTCGTCCAAGGTCAGCTCCTCGAAGACCTTCGTCGCCTTCTGCAGGCTGTTGTAGAACTTCGTCCGCCGCTCCTGGACCCGCAGCACCGGGTCCTCCTCGACGGCCTTGGCGACCAGGCCCTTGACCGCGTCGTAGGCCTCGCCGGCCCACTCGCCGGCCTCCTCGGAGTCGTCGAGCTCGTCGAGGAGCGACAGGTGCCGCTCGGCCTCGGCGCGCAGCTCGGCGGGCGCCTCGACGGTCTGTCCGGCGGGGGTCTTGATCTGGCCGTTCTCGACGATCTGGCGCACGTATCCGATGCGGTCGGCCGCCTTCGCCTCGCCGGCCACCGCCTTCTTCAGGTCGTCGGTGCGCGCGATGGCCCGGGCCATCTCCGTCTGGAGCGCCGGGTCCTCCTTCATCCGGTCGAGCAGGGCCCCGCGGGCCGCCTCCGCGGTGCCGGGGTCGGCGAGGATCGCGGCCCGCAGCGCCGTGGGGTTCTCGGCGACCTCCAGGGCCTTCGTCGGGCGGATGCCCTCCGCCTCGGCCGCCGCCGTGATGGCCTGGCCCCGCACCGAGGACGCGCCGTTGCGGGAGGTGTAGTACGACAGCCACACGTCGGCTTCGGGCAGCTCGATGTCCGCGCCCGGGACCAGCACCTCGAACTGCGGCACCAGGCCGTCGTCCGCCGCCATGTCCCACGCCTTGTAGTACCGCATGACCCGCTCCGGCGAGCACCCCGCCAGCCGTGCGAAGGCCTTCGCGGAGACCTTCGTCCGCGCCGTGCCCTCGGCGGCCTGGCCGCCCGGCCGCACGCTGCGGGCCACCTTCAGCGCGAAGGTCCAGCCGCCCGTCCGCGCGTACACGCCGAAGTCGAGGGCGTCCCGGACGACGACGGGGTCGTGCTCTTGGACGAGATCGTCCTTGTCGCTGTCGCTGTCGCTGTCGCTGTCGCTGTCGGTGTTGGCGTCGGCCGCGGCGTCGGCGTCGGCGTCGGCGGTGCCGTCGTCGGCGCCCGGCCGGTCGAGCCGCCCGACGGGGGCGTCCGGCTCCTCCCGGGGCTCGGGTGCCGAAGGCTCCCAGAACTCGGGCTCCTCGGCCATGGCGGGCACGCGGGCGGTTCCGGCGGCCCCGGCGGGCACGGTGTCGAGGGGCGCGGCGTCGGCGGGCGCGGCGTCGGACGGGGTGAAGGCGATGGTCACCGAGGGCTCTCCGGAGGGTCGGGTGCGACAACTGCGGCCGACAGCCTATACGCACCTGTTGGCGATGGTTCGTCCCATTCGGTGCACCCTGCTCCGGAAATCGGATGGCGCGGGAGGCACCCGAAGGACACGATGACCCCCATGATCCACGGAATCGAGCACCACCCCGCGCGGTGAGCGCGCCGGACGAGCGCACGCCGCTCGCACCCTCCCTGTACGCGTACGCCAAGGGCCTGCGCGACTCCGCACCCCACGCCCCGCCCCGCCGCCGAGGGCTCCCCCTGCCCGACCACGCGCGGCCGCCCCGTGCGCGTGCGGGCGGCCCTGACCACCCTCAGCGCAACCGCGACGCCGTCAAAGCCCTCCTGCTCCCGTTCCTGGCCGCCCCGGACCCCGGACGCGCCGCCGCCGGGGCCGAGGCCGCGCTCCTCGCGGCGGGCGTCCGCGAGCGGGCCGTCTTCCCCGCCGCCAGAACCCTGCCGCTCCCCGAGGAACCGGCCGGGCGGGACCGTGTCCGCGCCCTCGGACGCCGACTGACCCGGCACGGCACGACCCTGGGGGCCGTGGCCGCCGGACTCGCTCTGCTCGTCCGGCTCGGCGAACCCGAGGACGTGCCGTACCTGCGCGTCCTCGGCCTGCTGGGCGAGCTCGCGCAGCCGGCCGTCGCGACCCTCGACGCACTGGACCGGGGGGCCGCGGCCCGTCTGTGGCTGGTCCACCGGGGCCGCGGCGAGGACCGTGCCCTGGTGGACGCCCTCGCCCGGGGGGACGAGACGACCGCCTTCGCCCTCCTGCCGAGGCTGTCCACCGAGGCCCACGACACGAGCCCCGCGTACGCGCGCCGGACCGCGGAGGCCGTCGGCCTGCCGGACCTCCTGCGCGAGGTGCCGGACCACCCCGGGCTCCTCGCCCAGGCGCTGGGGCTCCTCACGCGCGTGTGCGGCGGCCGGGCGTACGGGCACGAGATCGGCCGGTACGGCCGGGCCGTCGACCTCTTCGAGGCGGTGGCCGCCCGCGCCCACGAGCTGCCCCCGGAGCCCGGCCACCAGGCCGACCTCGTCTCCCTCGCCCAGGACCTGCACAGCGGCCCCGCCCACCTCCTGCCCTGGCCGCCGGGCCGCCGCCGGCAGGTGGCCGCCCTCCTCCTGGCCGCCGTGGTGGAGCCCGGCACCCCGCCCGAGACGGAGGCGCGCCGCCGCGCCGACTGGATCCGGCGTACGGCGCACCGGCTCCGCGAGGCGACCTCGGCGGAGCCGGCCCGGCCCTCCGGCGCGCCCCGCCTGCGGATCGAGGTCGCCGTCGCCGACCCCGCCGCCCCCGAGGTCGTCGAGACCCGTCTTCTCGTCGACGGGCGCCCTCTCGTCCCCGAGGCCTTCGGTCTCGGCCCGGGAGAGCCGCCCGAGTCGCTCCTGGACGACGGCGCCCTGCGGGCCGGTCCGGTCCCCCGGGAGGTACGGCTCGCCGAGGCGTCCTGCACCGAGGGCTGCTGCGGGGCGCTCCACGTCACCGTGCGGCGCGAGGGCGCCCACGTCGTCTGGGACGGATGGCGCCGGCCCGGAGCGCCCCCGGGACGGCCCGGGAACCCCGCAGCCCTCCGCTTCGACGCCGCGGCGTACGACGCCGAGGTGGCCCGCGCCGAAGGGGACGACGGCTGGGCCTGGCCCGCCCGCCGGACCGCCCGCCTGATCGGCGCCGGACTCCGCGAGCGGCCCGACCTGGCCACCCGGTGGGGGCTGCGCCGGGGGTGGATCGCCACGGACCTCCACGCTCCGGACGCCACGACGGTCACCTTCCGCGGGCCGGCCCTCCGCCCCGACGGCACCCCCGACGAGGAGGGGCCCGTGCGGCAGGTCCTCTGGCGGCTGCCGGACGACGGGAGCCCGCCCGAGGAGCAGGCCGCCGCCGCCCTGCGCCGACTGGCGCGGGAGGACCCCCGGACGTTTCCGGAACCCGCCGGGTGAGCCGTTGCGCCGTCCGGTGGGCGTCATTGGTCCACTCCAACGGAGGTTATCCACAGGGGTGGTAGGGCCGCCGGGCGGCGCGTACGGTGCCAGACATGAAGATCCTCATCAGCGCCGACATGGAGGGCGCCACCGGTGTGACCTGGCCCGCCGACGTGCTGCCCGGCACGCCCCAGTGGGAGCGGTGCCGCGCGATGTTCACCTCGGACGTGAACGCCGCCGTGCTCGGCTTCTTCGACGGCGGCGCCGACGAGGTCCTCATCAACGAGGCGCACTGGTCCATGCGGAACCTGCTCCTGGAGCGGCTCGACGAGCGGGCCGAGATGATCACCGGCCGCCACAAGACCCTCTCCATGGTCGAGGGCGTGCAGCACGGGGACGTCGACGGCATCGCCTTCGTCGGCTACCACACGGGCGCTGGCACCGAGGGCGTCCTCGCCCACACCTACCTCGCCAACTCGATCACGGGCGTCTGGCTGGACGGCGAGCGGGCCAGCGAGGGCCTGCTCAACGCCCATGTGGTCGCGGAGTACGGCGTCCCGGTCGTCCTCGTCACCGGGGACGACCTCACCTGCGAGGACGCCCTGGGATACGCGCCCGAGGCGCGCAAGGTCGCCGTCAAGGACCACGTCTCGCGGTACGCGGCCGTGTGCCGCACCCCGGCCAGGACCGCCGGCGACATCCGCGCGGCGGCCAAGGACGCCGTCGCGCTCGCCGTCCGGCACGAACCGGTCCGCGGAGGGCCCTTCACGGTGGAGCTGGAGTTCGACGCCGATCACCTGGGCGCGGCCGCCACGGTGGTTCCCGGCGTGGCGCGGAGCGGGGAGCGGCGCGTCGCCTACACCGGCGCGACCATGTACGAGGCAATCAGGACGTTCAAGGCGGTCACGACCATCGTCTCGGCCGCGGTGGAGGAGCAGTATGGCTGAGGAGGTCCGGGGACCGGACGCGACGGCGCTCGACGAGGTGGTCACCTTCACCTCCGAGCTCATCCGCATCGACACCACCAACCGCGGCGGAGGCGACTGCCGGGAGCGGCCCGCCGCCGAGTACGTCGCCGAGCGGCTCGCCGCCGCCGGCATCGAGCCCACCCTCCTGGAGCGGACCCCCGGCCGCACCAACGTGGTGGCCCGCATCCCCGGCACCGACCCCGCGGCCGAGGCGCTCCTCGTCCACGGCCACCTGGACGTGGTCCCCGCCGACCCGGCCGAGTGGAGCGTGCACCCCTTCTCCGGCGAGGTCCGCGACGGCCTCGTCTGGGGCCGAGGCGCCGTCGACATGAAGAACATGGACGCGATGGTGCTGGCCGCCGTCCGCTCCTGGGCCCGCCACGGCGTCCGGCCGCGCCGGGACATCGTCCTCGCGTACACCGCGGACGAGGAGGCCAGCGCCGAGGACGGCTCCGGCTTCCTCGCCGACCGGCACGCCGGCCTGTTCGAGGGGTGCACCGAGGGCATCAGCGAGTCCGGCGCGTTCAGCTTCCACCCCACGCCGGGCACGACCCTCTACCCGATCGCCGCGGGCGAGCGGGGCACCGCCTGGCTCAAGCTGACCGCGCACGGCCGGGCCGGCCACGGCTCCAAGGTGAACACGGCGAACGCCGTCACCCGCCTCGCCTCCGCCGTCGCCCGGATCGGCGCGCACACCTGGCCGGTCCGCCTCACCGCCACCGTCCGCGCCGCCCTCACCGAGCTGGCCGCGCTGTACGGCATCGAGGTCGACACCGGCGCACCCGACCTCGACGTCGACCTGCTGCTCGACAAGCTCGGCCCCGCCGCGGCGCTCGTCGAGCCGACCGTCCGCAACAGCGCCAACCCGACGATGCTGGAGGCCGGGTACAAGGTCAACGTGATCCCCGGCCAGGCCGTCGCCTACATCGACGGACGGATGCTGCCGGGCACCGAGGAGGAGTTCGCCGCGACCATGGACGGGCTCACCGGCCCGGACGTGGCCTGGGAGTTCCACCACCGGGAGGTGCCCCTGGAGGCTCCGGTGGACTCGCCGACCTTCGCGAAGCTGCGGGCCGCCGTGGAGCGCTTCGACCCGGAGGGACACGTCGTGCCGTACACGATGTCCGGCGGCACCGACGCCAAGCAGTTCTCCCGGCTCGGGATCACCGGCTACGGCTTCTCGCCGCTGCGGCTGCCCCCCGGCCTCGACTACGGCGCGCTCTTCCACGGCGTCGACGAACGCGTCCCGGTGGACGCCCTGCACTTCGGCGTCCGGGTGCTGGACCACTATCTGCGGTCGGCGTAGGGACGGGGGAGAGGGACCTGTGACAGGGGGAGTGGAGATGGACCCGACCGAGGCCGGCCGCGGCGGCCGGCCGTCACCCGTCGACGCGGCGCTCGCCGCCGCGCACGACGGGCGGCCCGAGTACCTCGGCGCCGTCGGCGACGAACTGTGGTGGACCGCGCCCCGCCCCGCCGAGGGCGGCCGACGGGCCCTCGTGCGGCGGCGCGCCGACGGCACGGAGGAGAGCGTGCTGCCCGCCCCGTGGAACGTGCGCAGCCGCGTCATCGAGTACGGCGGACAGCCCTGGGCCGCGGCCGGGCGTCCCGCGGGCGGACCGCTCGTCGTCTTCGTCCACTTCCCCGACCAGCGGCTCTACGCCCACGAGCCGGACGCCGCTCCCGGCACGGAGCCCCGCCCCCTCACCCCGCTCTCCTCGACCGGCGGCGGACTGCGCTGGGTTGACCCGGTGATCCGGCCGGAGCGGGGCGAGGTGTGGTGCGTCCTGGAGGAGTTCACCGGGCCCGCGCCGACCGACGTGCGCCGCGTGCTCGCCGCCGTGCCGCTCGACGGTTCCGCCGCGGAGGACCGCGGCGCCGTGCGGGAACTCTCCGACGACCGGCACCGGTTCGTCACCGGTCCCCGTGTCTCGCCGGACGGACGGCGCGTCGCCTGGATCGCCTGGGACCATCCGCGGATGCCCTGGGACGGCACCGAGGTGCGGCTCGCCGACATCGCCCCCGACGGCACCTTCCGGGCCGCCAGGACCGTCGCCGGCGGCCCCGCCGAATCGGTCCCACAGGTCGACTGGGACGCGGCCGGCCGCCTCCTCCTCGTCAGCGACCGCACCGGCTGGTGGAACCTCTACCGGGTGGAGTGCGGGACCGACGGGGAGCTCGGCGAACCCATCGCGCTCTGTCCCCGCGCGGAGGAGTTCGGCGGCCCGCTCTGGAAGATCGGCCTGCGCTGGTTCACGCCCCTGGAGAGCGGTCTGATCGCCGTCGTCCACGGCCGGGGGACCACCTCCCTCGGCATCCTCGACCCCGGCACCGGCACCCTCGCCGACGTCCCCGGCCCCTGGACCGAATGGGCCTCCGCCCTCGCCGCGCAGGGCACCCGGGTCGTCGGTGTCGCGGCCGGGCCGCGCTCCTCCTACGAGCTCGTCGAGCTGGACACCCGCACCGGACGGACCCGGGTGGTCGGCGCGGCGCACACCGACGCCGTCGACCCCGCGTACTACCCCGAACCCCGCCTGCGCACCTTCACCGGACCCGGCGGACGGGAGATCCACGCGCAGGTCCACCCGCCCCGCCACCCCGGCGTCACCGTTCCCGACGCCGCCCCGCCGCCGTACGTGATCTGGGCGCACGGCGGTCCCACCGGCCACGCCCCGCTCGTCCTCGACCTCGAGATCGCCTACTTCACCACCCGGGGCATCGGCGTCGCCGAGGTCAACTACGGCGGGTCGACGGGCTACGGACGGGAGTACCGGGAGCGGCTGCGCGAGCAGTGGGGCGTCGTCGACGTCGAGGACTGCGCGGCCGTGGCCACGGCGCTCGCGGCCGAGGGCACGGCCGACCCGGCCCGCCTCGCGGTGCGCGGCGGCAGCGCCGGCGGCTGGACGGCCGCGGCCTCCCTCGTCGCCACCGACGTGTACGCCTGCGGCACGATCATCTACCCCATCCTCGACCTGCGGGGCTGGGCCACGGACGAGACGCACGACTTCGAGTCCCAGTACCTCCACGGGCTGATCGGCCCCCTCGACGAGGTGCCGGCCCGCTACAAGGAGCGCTCGCCGATCGAGCACGTCGACCGGGTCGCGGTCCCCTTCCTGCTGCTCCAGGGGCTCGACGACGTCATCTGCCCGCCCGCCCAGGCCGAGCGCTTCCTCGCCCGCACCGCCGGAAGCGGCGTCCCACACGCCTACCTGGCCTTCGAGGGGGAGGGGCACGGCTTCCGCCGGGCGGACACGATGGTCCGCGCGCTGGAGGCCGAACTCGCCCTGTACGTCCGCGTCTTCGGGCTCGACCGGACGGACGTGCCCGAGCTGGAGTACCGCTCGTGAGCGCCGGTGCCACGGGGGCGGCGGACGGCGCCGTCGTCCCCCTGGCACGGGCCGAGCGGCTGACGCCCGGGGCGCGGGTCGCCGTCGTCTCCCCGAGCGGGCCCGTCCCCGAGGACCGGCTCGCCGCCGGGCTCGACGTCCTGCGCGGCTGGGGACTGGAACCCGTGGTCGCGCCGCACGTCCTGGACACCCACCCCGCGCTCGGCCACCTCGCGGGCGAGGACGCGGCACGGGCCCGGGACCTCACCGAGGCGTGGTGCGACCCGACGGTCTCCGCGGTGATCTGCGCCCGCGGCGGTTTCGGGGCGCAGCGCATGGTCGACCTCGTCGACTGGCGGGCGGTCCGGGAGGCCGGCCCCAAGGTCTTCGTCGGCTACAGCGACGTCACCGCCCTCCACGAGGCCCTCGCGGGCCGGGCGGGCTTCGCCGGGCTGCACGGCCCCATGGTCGCCGCCGCCGCGTTCCTGACCGACGAGGCGACCCGGGAATCGCTGCGGGCCACCCTGTTCGAGCCCGAGACCGTCCGCGCCGTCGGCCCCGGGACGGCGCGGACGCTGGTGCCGGGGCGCGCCCGGGGCGTCACGCTCGGCGGGTGCGTCAGCCTCCTCGCCGCCGACCTCGGCACCCCCCACGGCCGCCCCTCGGCGCGCGGCGGGCTGCTGCTTCTGGAGGACGTGGGGGAGGAGCCGTACCGCCTCGACCGGATCCTCACCCAGCTCCTGCGCTCCGGCTGGCTGGACGGCGTCGCGGGGATCGCCCTGGGTTCCTGGGCGGAGTGCGGTCCCTACGAGGACGTGCGCGCCCTGCTCGCCGACCGGCTCGGCGGGCTCGGGGTGCCGGTCGTGGAGGAGCTGGGCTTCGGTCACGGCGCCTCCGCCCCGACCGTCGCCCTCGGTGTCCCCGCGGTGCTCGACGCGGACGCCGGCACCCTCACCCTGGACGTCCCGGCCCTGCGCTGAGCGGGGACCGGGACGCCCGGGGCGACGCGGCCGGACCGGTCGCCCCGGGGGCCGGACACCGCCGGCTGGGGCGGCTAGAGCGCCGCGTACCCCGGACGGACGACCTCGTCGATCAGCCGGCGCCGTTCCGGCAGCGGCAGGAAGGCGGCCTCCAGGGCGGCGACCGTGAACTCCTCGAAGACCTCGGGACCGTAGCCGAAGGCGTCCACCATGTGCTGGAACTCCTCGCTCATGGTGGTGCCGGAGACCAGACGGTTGTCGGTGTTCAGGGTGATGCGGAAGCCCAGGCGGCGCAGCTCGTCGATCGGGTGCGAGGCGTAGTCCTTCGCGGCGCCCGTCTGCAGGTTGGAGGTGGGGCAGACCTCCAGGGCGATGCGGTTGTCCCGGACGTACGAGGCGAGCCGGCCCAGCGTGCCGTCCTCGGCGATGTCGTCGGTGATCCGGACGCCGTGGCCGATCCGCTCGGTGCCGCAGACCTGGACGGCCTCGTGGATCGACTCCGCGCCGACGGCCTCGCCCGCGTGGATCGTGAAGTGGCAGTTCTCCCGCTTCAGGTGCTGGAAGGCGGGAAGGTGGCGGGCGGGCGGGTTGCCGATCTCGCCGCCGGCTATGTCGAAGCCGGCGACGCCGTTGTCCCGGTGCGCGACCGTGAGCCGGGCGATCTCCAGCGAGCGGTCGGTGTGCCGCATGCCGGTCAGCAGGGTGCGGACGGTGATCCGGCCGCCGGACCGGCGCTCGCCCTCGCGGAAGCCGTCGTTGACCGCCTCGACGACCTCGTCGAGCGTGAGCCCGCCCTCCAGATGCTGCTCGGGGGCGTAGCGGATCTCGGCGTACACGACGCCGTCCGCCGCGAGGTCCTCGGCGCACTCGGCCGCGATGCGCGCCAGCGCCTCGCGGGTCTGCATCACCGCGCAGGTGTGGGCGAAGGTCTCCAGGTACCGCTCCAGCGAACCGGAGTCGGCGGCGTCCCGGAACCACACCGCGAGCGCGGCCGGGTCCTCGGTGGGCAGCGCGGTGTAGCCGCACTCCCGTGCCAGTTCGACGATGGTCGCGGGGCGCAGGCCGCCGTCGAGGTGGTCGTGGAGGACGGCCTTGGGGGCCCGGCGGATCCACTCGGAGACGGTGGCGGCGGCAGGCGTGGCAGGGTTGTCAGACAAGTGCATGGCCGGGAAGTGTACGCCACGGTCGGGGCGCGCGCTGTGACGGTCCCGACAGCCCTCACCGTGCCGCCGGGACGGCACGCCTTCAGGGGTGCGGACCGGTCCGGCTCGTGACGGCGGCGCGGCCCGACCGCCGGCCCCTCCGGGGAGCGCCGGGCCTCAGTGCGACTGCAGCACCGGCAGCGCGGGGGCGCCCGTCGGGAGCATGTGCTTGGCGGCCAGGACCGGGGTCTCGCCGACCCGCACGACCTGGGTGACCAGGACCGCGGGCGTGTCGGCCGGGCGCCCGAGCTGTTCGCCGCGGCGCCGTCCGAGCAGGGTCGCCGTGATGCCGCTGTGGGCGGTCAGGGCCGTCTCGCGGGAGGCCCCGACGAGGACCGAGAGCATGGAGACGGACGCTTCCCGGGCCGCACCCGCCCCGGCGGCCCGCACCGCGCCGCGGTCGTCCCCGGGACCCGGCCCGGCCTCCGCCGCGCCGCCGGTCTCCGCGGCCCGCAGGGCCCGCGCGAACTCCGGGTGCGTCCGGTCGAGGAGGGCGTCCGGCGCCGCCCATTCGTGGCTCAGGGCGGCCGCCGTGCCCTCCCCGGTCAGTACGGACTCCCAGAAGCGCAGCTCGGCGCGGGCCGGGGCGAGCAGGTGCTGGGTGGTGAAGTCGGTCGGCTCCTCGACGGTGCGCAGCAGGGCCCGCACGCGCAGCGGCGTGCCCGCCCCGATCAGCTCCTCCAGGGGTTGGACGTGCTCGAAGCCGCGCCGGGGCGGCCGGTCGTTGACGGTCCGGCCGACCCCGCGCCGCACGGTCAGGACACCGTCCTCCTGGAGCAGCAGCAGGGCCTCGCGCAGCGCGGGCCGGCTCACCCCCAGCTCGGCGGCGAGCTTCGGTTCGGAGGGGAGCGTGGAGCCGGGCGGGTAGGTGCCGTCGTGGACCGCGTCCGCGATGCGCTCGTAGAGCGCCACGACCGGTCGCCGCCGCTGTCCGCTGACCGCCACGGCCCCTCCTCGTCTCGTCACCGGCCGGGTCGCCGGATGCCCACGGTAGTCGCCCTCGTTGTCTGACAAGTCACCCGTATGGCTCAGCTCATCCGTACGGTGGGGCGCCGCGCGCCCCATTCTGGACCCACGGCGGAGGGCCGGGTACGTCCGACGGCACGACGGAGGAGAGGGGCCGGGCATGAGTCCCAAGGAGCCACGCACATCGGGCGAGGGCACGTCACGGTTCTCCGGAGCCATGACGCCGGGCCGGATCGCGATGGGCGTGGTCGCGATCCTCACGCTGATCTTCATCTTCGAGAACACGCAGGACGTCGAGATCCGGCTGCTCATCCCCAAGGTGACCATGCCGCTCTGGGGCGCCCTGCTCACGACCACCCTCCTCGGCGCGGCCATCGGCTTCTACGCCGCCGCCCGGAGGCGGAAGTGAGACGGGCCGCCGTCCTGGGCGCCGGGGCCGCGCTCGCGGTCGCCGCCCTCGCCATGAGCGCGGCCGAGGAGGCCGCCGCTCCCGGCGACGACGCCGGGACCCGGCCGATGCCGGACTTCCTCGGGCAGGGGCTCTGGCGGGTCTTCACCCACCTCCCGCGCCGGATCAGGCTCGACGTCCACGACGTGAGCGGACAGGACCGGCGGGTGGTCTGGCCGTCGAGGTGGCTGGTCTGCACCCAGTACCCGGCGACGGGCGCGGGACTCGACCGCCGCACCACGGTCATGATCGGCGTCGTCCGCAAGGGCGAGAGCTGCCCGCCGCGTGTCGCGAGCGCCCGCCGCTGACCACCCTGGAAGCAGAAGCAGAAGCAGAAGCAGAAGCAGAAGCAGAAGCAGAAGCAGAAGCAGGAGCAGAAGCAGGAGCAGGAGCAGGAGCAGGAGCAGGAGCCCCGGCTCTGGCTCCGGCTCCGGCCCCAGCCCCGGAGACCGGGCTCCGGCCCCCGGCGCGTCCGGCCCCGCCCTGGCGCACGCCGCCGACGGCGGCGGCCGCCTGGCGCACCCCGGCGACGGCACCCCCTAGCCTGGCCCCATGTCCGATGATCTCGGCCGGTACCTCGTGGCCGGCGCCCGTGTGGGCCTGCGGGCCTTCTCGCCCGGCGACGCCGCGGAGTTCACCGCCCGCGCGCGGGAGAGCCGGGAGCTGCACCGCCCCTGGCTGTTCCCGCCGTGCACGGCGGAGGCGTACGAGGTGTACGCGGGCGCGCTCACGGGGGACCCGGCGCGCGCCGGGTTCCTGGTGTGCGACCGGGAGGACGGCGGCCGGATCGCCGGGTTCGTGAACGTCAACAACATCGTCCGGGGCGCGTTCCGCAGCGGCGCCCTCGGCTACGGCGCCTTCGCGCACGCCGCGGGCCGCGGACTGCTCACGGAGGCCCTGGCGGTGCTCCTGCCGTACGCCTTCGGGCCGATGGAGCTGCACCGCCTGGAGGCGAACATCCAGCCGGGCAACGCCGCCTCCCGCGCGCTCGTCCGCCGCGCCGGCTTCCGGCTGGAGGGCTTCTCGCCGGCGATGCTGTTCGTGGACGGCGCCTGGCGTGACCACGAACGCTGGGCCGTCACGGCCCCGGACACCGGGAAGCCGGCTCAGCGCTTGTAGTTGATCTTCATGGTGTCGAGGTCGGTCACGGTCGAGCGCAGCCCGCGGTGGCCGTGGCCGAGCGCCGCGAGCGCGGACTCCACGCGGTCCTCCGCGATCGCCCCCGCCATCTCGTCGCCGTCCGCCGCGTCGGAGACGACGACCAGACGGTAGGAGAAGTGCTTCAGCGTGCGGTCGTAGGCGAGCGAACCCTCCTCCGTGAACTGCATCGCGGTCAGCCCGTGCGCCTCCACCTCGGCGAGCAGCCGGCTCCGGCTCTCCTCCGACAGGCCGTCGAACGTCCCGCGCACGATGACCCGGTAGGTGTGCTGCGTGCCCATGCCTCGTACTCCCTGTGCTGTTCCCGCCGTCGCCGGGGCCGGCGCCGACCCTTCACCGTACGGCGCCCGGCGCCCGCGCCGCCGGGAATATCCGGGCCCCGCGCCGGCCCGCCTTTACCGAAGCCTGACGCGGAGAACCCCTGGTCAGGACGGACCCCGGCGTGTTCCATGGGGCAATGACGACCGTACGACGTGCCGTACTGACGCTGCCCGCGGCCCCGTTGGGCCCGGACAACCCGCTGCCCGCCCTGCGCCCCCACGACGGGACGCACGCGGTCGACGCGTCCACCCTCGCCACCCTCCCGCGCGACATGGCCCGCGGCATCGGCCGCGACCCGCTGCGCAGTCTGCTGCCCGTCCCGGTGCGCGACGGATACGGGCGCGAGCGCACCCCCACGGAGTTCGACGCGATCGTGATCGAGAACGACCGCCTCCGGGTGACCGTGCTGCCGGGCCTCGGCGGCCGTGTGCACTCCCTGCACCACAAGCCCACCGGCCGGGAACTCCTCTACCGCAACCCGGTGTTCCAGCCCGCGGCCTTCGCCCTCAACGGCGCCTGGTACTCCGGCGGCATCGAGTGGAACATCGGGGCCACCGGCCACACCGCCCTCTCCTGCGCGCCGCTCCACGCGGCGACGGTCCCCGCCCCCGACGGCGTCCCGATGCTCCGGCTCTGGGAGTGGGAGCGGCTGCGCGACCTCCCCTTCCAGGTCGACCTGTGGCTCCCGGAGGGCTCCGACTTCCTCTACGCCGCCGTCCGCGTCCGCAACCCGCACGAGCGCACCGCCCCCGTCTACTGGTGGTCCAACACCGCCGTCCCCGAGGACCGCCGGATCCTCGTGCCCGCCGACGCGGCGTGGCACCACGGCCCCGAGCGCGGGCTGCGCCGGCTCCCCGTGCCGCACGCCGGGGACGGCACCGACCGGTCGTACCCGCTGAACGGCGCCCACGCCGCCGACTGGTTCTACGACCTGCCCGAGGAGCGCCGCCGCTGGATCGCCGCCCTCGACGCCGACGGCACCGGACTCGTCCAGACCTCCACCGACGCGCTGCGCGGCCGCAAGCTCTTCCTGTGGGGCACCGAGCGCGGCGGGCGGCGCTGGCAGGAGTGGCTGACCGAGCCCGGCACCCCCGGCTACGCCGAGATCCAGGCCGGACTCGCCCGCACCCAGCTGGAGCACCTGGAGCTCCCGGGCGGCGCGGAGTTCAGCTGGCTGGAGGCGTACGGGCCGGTGGCCGCCGATCCCGCCACGGCGCTCGGCGACGACTGGCCCGCGGCCCTCGCCGGGGTCGAGGAGGCCCTCGCCGGAGTACTGCCGCGCGCCACCGTCGACGCTGCCCACGCCGCCTGGCGGGAGCACGCCGCCGACGCCGCGCCCGGCACGTCCCTCGCCGTCGGCTCGGGCTGGGGGGCGCTCGAGGTCCTGCGCGGGGGACACGCGCTGCCGGGCACGCCGTTCCCCGAGTCGACGATCGGGCCGGACCAGGAGCCCTGGCGCGCATTGCTGCACACGGGTGTGCTGCCCGCCCCGGCCCCGGGCGCCCCGCCGGGACCGCCGCTGGTCGCCGCCCCCTGGCGGGACATGCTGGAGACCGCCCCGGCCGACCCGGCCACCGAGTACCACCTCGGCATCGCCCAGTGGCACGCCGGAGACCGCGCCCAGGCCGTACGCAGCTGGGAGCGCGGCCTGAAGGGCGCCGAGGTGCGCTGGCCGCTCCTGTACTGCCTGGCCGTCGCCGACCGCGAGGACGGCCACCCGGTGCGGGCCGCCGAGCGCTTCACGGAGGCGTTCGCCGAGGCGGCCACCGAGGCCGTCGCCGGCCTGGACGGCGCGGACGCCGGGCACGTCGTCCCCGGCCAGGCGGTCACCGGTCACGCGGAGACGTGGCTCGCCGACGTCC
This sequence comes from Streptomyces sp. NPDC104202, assembly GCF_055584185.1. Classification (NCBI taxonomy): domain Bacteria; kingdom Bacillati; phylum Actinomycetota; class Actinomycetes; order Kitasatosporales; family Streptomycetaceae; genus Streptomyces; species Streptomyces sp. NPDC104202. Next base: position 104,900 of record NZ_JBVJMN010000003.1, read on the forward strand.
GGCTGCCCGTGGACGCCACGCCCTCGCGACCGGCGTCCGGCCGGTCGGGTGCCGCCGGGGCCGCGGGCGCCGCCGGCTCCTCCGGCGGCACGGCGGCCTGGCCTGCCGGTGTCCGCCCCGAGGCGGTCCGGGCCGCGGGAGCGGGGGCCTCCGCCCCGTGCGTCGCCCTCGGGCGGGAGGCGATCGCCGCGCTGCTCGCCGCCGGGCGGCCGGGTACGGCCGGGGAGGTGTGGGCCCGGCTCCCGGAGGAGGTGCGGGGGAGGGGGGCGTTCCGCCTCCTGGAGGCGCGGATCCTGCTCGCCGAGGGCAGGACGGCCGAGGCCCGCGCCGTGTTCGACGCGGGCTTCGAGGTCGCGGACCTGAGCGAGGGGGCCGAGGTCCTCGGCGAGTTGTGGGCCGAGTTGACCGACGAACCCCTGCCGGACGCCTACGAGTTCAGGATGCGCCCGCTCTGACGGCGGGGCCCGGGCGGCGGTACGGTGGAACCGGCGACCGGTTGACCGGGTGACCGGGCGGCGGGGGCCGCGGAGGGGCGGGGGTCCGGAGATGGCGTCCTGGGCGACGGCCGAGTGCCGGTGCGGTCATCCGCGCTTCCGGCACGCCGGGGCGCGGTTCTCCGGCGCCTGCGGAGGCTGCCTGTGCGGCGCCTTCGCGATGGCGCCGGCACCCGCCGCCGCCCCCGGCCCCGCGCCGGCCCCGCCCGCGCCGGACTGCACCCCGCATCCGGGCTGTCCCCTCCAGGACCCCGACTGCCTCGGGGTCCACGACGTCGGGGACTGACACGCGAGGGGCTCCTGGTCCGGCCTCAGGACACCCGGCACAGGATCTCGCCGTGCGGGACCATGAACCAGGCGTCCTCCTGCTCGCCCCACTCCCGCCAGGCGTCCCCGATCGCCGTCAGTTCCCCGGCGGTCGCGTGGCCGCCGGAGACGGCCAGATCGGCGTAGACGGACGCCGTCGTGCGGTCCGCCCACAGACCGCTCCACCAGGCCCGCTCCTCGGGGGTGGCGTAGCACCAGGTGCCGGCGGTCGTCGTGACGTCGGTGAAGCCGGCCCGCCGCGCCCAGGAGAACAGCCGCCGGCCGGCGTCCGGTTCGCCGCCGTTGGCCCGCGCGACCCGGTGGTACAGGTCCAGCCATCCGTCCAGGGCGGGCCGTTCCGGGAACCAGGCGAAGGCCCCGTAGTCGCTGTCCCGGGCGGCGACGACGCCGCCGGGCCGGCAGACCCGCCGCATCTCGCGCAGCGCCTGGACCGGGTCCCCGACGTGCTGGAGCACCTGGTGGGCGTGGACGACGTCGAAGGAGTCGTCGGGGAAGTCCAGGGCGTGGACGTCGGCGACGGCGAACGTGACGTTCTCCCGGCCCCGTTCGGCGGCGACGGCGCGGGCCTTGTCCAGGACGTCCTCGGCCGCGTCGACCGCGGTCACCCGGCCCGGCGCCACCAGTCCGGCCAGATCGGCGGTGATGGTGCCGGGCCCGCACCCCACGTCCAGCACGTCCAGTCCCGCCCGCAGCTCGGGCAGCAGGTAGGCGGCGGAGTTGGCGGCGGTCCGCCAGGTGTGCGAGCGCAGGACGGACTCGTGGTGCCCGTGCGTGTAGACGGCGGTCTCGTGGGCCGCGGACGGTGCGGAGGCGTGCGTCATCGGAAGCGACTCCCTCGGTGTGGGTGCGTGCCTCCACCGTACGCAGCTCGGCCGAATATTGAGATGGTCGTCTTGAGATATGGACAACGTTCAGTCGAACAGGCGCTTTCGGTAACGGAGTTCGTCGAGAAGCACCCCGCCCGTCTCCTCGCTCGCCACCTCGCCGTCCGGGCGCCAGCCCGCGGCCTCGTAGAACCGCCGCCCCCGCGCGTTCCCCGCCAGGACCCACAGCGCCGCCCCGCGGAACCCGGCCGCGCCGAGCGCCTCCTCGGACGCCGCGAGCAGCGCCCGCCCGACCCCTGTGCCCCACACCTCCGGCAGGGCGTACAGGGCCGCCAGTTCCCCCGTCGGTCCGGCGCCGGGCAGCTCGTCCGGCCACGCCCGGAAGCAGGAGAAGGCGACCGCCCGGCCGTCGGCACCGGTGCTCACCAGGACCGTCGGCCGGTCCGCGGCGGTCAGCCGGGCCCGCCACACGGCGGCCCGCTCCACCGGGTCCAGGGCGTCGAGATGGGGCCGGGGGACGAGGCCGCGGTAGGCGGCCCGCCAGGAGGCGACGTGGACGCCGGCGATCGCCGCCGCGTCCCCGGGTCGTGCGGCACGTATCGGCATGCCGCATTCTCGGTGCCGGGGCGCCCTGTCCGCCGCCGGATTTCCGCGGCGCCCGGACCGGCCCGCGGGGCCGCGGCGGGCCGCCCCCGGGTCGAGGCGCGGTGGAGCCCCGGTCGACCCGGCGCCCCCGTCCATGACAGCCATGTGAACGGACCGTCAGGACCGGTTCCGCGCCCCTAGGATCGGCGCGCCGCCGCCCGGTGGCCGCGCCCGTCCCCCGCCGAGGAGTCCCGTGCCGTACTCGCCCGCGCCCGCCCGACGCTCCCTGCTGAAGCTCCTCGCGGCGGGCCCGGCGGCCTCCGCCGTCGGCGGGCTCGCCGCCGCCGCACCCGCGCACGCCGCCCCCGCCGTGCCGCTCGCCGCCCCCGGCATCGTCAAGGCCCTCCCGCCCGAGCACTTCATCCTCCGGGGCACCAACGCCGAGGCGCGCTTCGACGGCTTCGGCGACACCGGTCTCCTCACCCCCGCCGACCGCTTCTTCGTGCGCAACCACACCTCGACCCCCGTCCTGGACGCCGCCGACTGGCGGCTGACGCTCTGGGGGGACGGGCTGCACGGCCGGAGCCCCGTCCACGTCACCTACGGGCAGCTGCGCGACCTGCCCTCCGTCACCCGGACGGCCCTGATCGAGTGCGCCGGCAACGGCCGCAGCCTCTACACGACCCAGCAGGGCGAGCCGGTGACCGGCACCTCCTGGACCCTCGGCGCCGTCGGGGCCGCCCGCTGGCGCGGCGTCCGCCTCTCCGACGTGCTGCGACGGGCCGGCCTGGCCCGCGACGCCGTCGACCTCCAGCCGCGCGGCCTCGACGATCCGTACGTCTCCGGCGGCGTCGACTACGGCCGCGTCCGCCGGCCGCTGCCCGTCGCCAAGGCCCTCGACGACGTGATCCTCGCGTACGAGATGAACGGCGAGCCGCTGCCGTACGACCACGGGTACCCCGTCCGGCTCGTGGTCCCCTCCTGGGTCGGCATCGCCTCCATCAAGTGGCTCGGCGACATCGAGGTCTCCACCCGGCCGCTCAGCTCGCCCTGGTCCACCGACTGGTACCGCCTCTTCGGCGACGCGCACCCCGCCGGCGGCAGCGCCCCGATCAGCCGCCAGACCCTCAAGTCCGCCTACCAGCTCCCCTTCGGCGCCGCCCTGGAGTCCGGCCGCGTCCACCGGCTCACCGGACGCGCCTGGTCCGCCCTGGCGCCCGTGCGGAAGGTGGAGGTCTCCACCGACGGCGGCGCCCACTGGCGCCACGCCCGGCTCCTCGACGCCCCCCGCCGCGGCGGCTGGGTCCGGTGGGCCGTGCCGTGGCGCCCGCACGCCCCCGGCCCCGCCACCCTGCTCTCCCGGACGACCGACGCCGCCGGCAACACCCAGCCGGACCGGGCCGTCCACAACACCCAGGGGTACCTCTTCAACGCGGTCGTCCGTCACCCGGTCACCGTCTCCTGAGAGGGCGCGACCGCCCGAACCTTCGTATAAAGGGCACGGGGCCGCCTTCCCGGCGCCCCCGTGCGCTCAGGAGGTGCGGGACATGCGGCACAAGGCTCCGGAAGGCCGCGGCCCCGTGCGCTACGGCCCTCCCGCCCCCGAGACCGGTCTGCCCGTCCTGCCCGTGCTCGCCGGGCTCCTCGCCGCCGCCGCCGGCCGGACCGCCCCCGAACCGCCCGGCGGCGGTCCCGTCCTGCGCGAGGCGGCCGGCGGCTACTGGTGGCGCCGCGGCCTGCGCACCCACCCCGAGGACGTGGTGGCCGCCCCCGGCGCCCCCGCCCTCCTCCTGGCCCTGCTCGCCGCCCACGGCGGCGACCTCCTGCTGCCCCGGCCCTGCCCCGCCTGGTGGACCCCGCAGGCCCGGCTCGTCGGCCGCCCGACATACCACGTGCCCACCCCCGCCGAGTGCGGCGGCGTCCCCGACCCCTACGCCCTGATGGAGACCGTGCGCCGGGTCCGCGCCGAGGGCGGCGACCCCCGTGTCCTGCTGCTCTCCGTCGCCGACGACCCCACCGGCACCGTCGCCCCGCCCGAGATCGTCCGCGAGGCGTGCGAGGCCGCCGTCGCCGAGGGGCTCCACGTCATCAGCGACGAGACCTGGCGCGACACCCTCCACCACCCGCACGACACCGTGCTCCTCGGCCCTGCCGAGATGTGCCCGGACGACGTCACCGTCCTCAGCGACCTCGGCGGCGCCCTCGCCCCGGCCGCCTGGCCTTGCGCCGTCGCCCGCTTCCCGCCCACCGACCCCTCCCGCGCCGACCGCTGGACCGACCGCCGGTCCCGCGTCCTCGACGTGCTCACCGCCCTCGGGGCCGTCGTCCCGGGGCCGGTGGCCCCCGCCGCGGCCCACGCCCTGGACGAACCCGAGGACGTCACCGTGCGCGCCCGGCGCGCCGCCGCCGTCCACGGGCGGATCGCCGCCGCCGCGCACCACGCCGTCCTCGCCGCCGGGGCCCTCGCCCGGCCCCCGCAGGCCGGCCGCCACCTCTACGCCGACCTCGGGCCGCTGCGCTCCGGACTCGCCGCCCGCGGCGTCACCGACTCCCTGGAGCTGGAGAGCCACCTCACCGCGCGGCTGGGCGCGCCCGCCCCCGGCGGCCACCGCTTCGGCGACGAACTCGGCGCGCTGCGCGTCCGGTTCGGCACCGTCATGTTCCTGGGCGCGACGGAGCGGGAGCGCGCCGAGACCCTCGACGCGCCGGACCCCCTGCGCCTTCCCCACGTGGCCCGGAAGCTCACGGAGTTCGGAGGGGTCCTGGAGGAACTCCGGTGACCCCGCACCCGGCCGGCCCGCACCGGCGCCCCACCCCACCCGTACGAGCCGCGCGGAACGGAGCCCGCAGATGACCGAACGGACGGCACCCCCCGCCCGGGCCGCACAGACCCCGTCCTCCCCGGACCCCGTCACGGCTTCCCCCCAGGTCCCGCCGCTCACCGGACCCGCGCCCGCCCCCGTGCTCCAGCCGGTGGGCCGGCTCCGGCACGACTGGCCCCGCACCTTCGCCGACCGGCTCACCGCGCCGCTGCCCGGCGTGCGGGCCCTGGCGCGCCTGGCCCGCGAAGGGGCGGTGCGCCCCCGGCCCGAAGGGCTCCGCGACATCCCCCTGCTGCCGTTCGAACCCGGCCCGCTGCCGCCCGCCGGACCCGACACGGTCGCCGTCACCTGGGCGGGGCACGCGAGCTGGGTGCTGCGCATCGGCGGCCTCACCGTGCTCACCGACCCCGTCTGGTCCCGGCGCATCTTCGGCACCCCGGCCCGGCTCACCCCGGTCGGCGTCCGCTGGGAGGACCTGCCGCCCGTCGACGCGGTCGTCATCAGCCACAACCACTTCGACCACCTCGACGCCCCCACCCTCAAGCGGCTGCCCCGGCACACCCCGGTCTTCGTCCCGGCCGGGCTCGGCCGCTGGTTCGCGCGCCGCGGCTTCCACCGGGTGACCGAGCTCGACTGGTGGGAGGCGGCCGAACTCGACGGTGTGCGCTTCGACTTCGTCCCCGCCCACCACTGGTCCAAGCGCACCCTCCTGGACACCTGCCGCTCGCTGTGGGGCGGCTGGGTGCTGACCGACCGGTCCGGCCGCCGCGTCCACTTCGCCGGCGACACCGGCTACGGCCACTGGTTCGCCGAGATCGGCCGCCGTCACCCCGGCATCGACCTCGCGCTGCTCCCCATCGGGGCGTACGACCCGCGCTGGTGGCTCAGCGACGTCCACACCGACCCCGAGGAGGCGGTCCGGGCCCACCAGGACCTCGGCGCACGGCGGATGGCCCCGATGCACTGGGCCACCTTCGTCCTCTCCTCCGAGCCCGTGCTCGAACCCCTCACCCGGGTCAGGGCCGCCTGGGAGAAGGCCGGGCTGCCCCGCGAGGAGCTGTGGGACCTGCCGGTCGGCGCCTCACGGGTGCTCGTGCCCTGACGCCCCGTTCCCCGCCCCGCCGTCACCGGGCACCCCGCGTCCCGCCGTCCCGTCCGCGGCCACGCCGGCGTCCGCCGTCCGCCCGTCCCCGGAGCCCCGGCTCCCGCGGAGCCGCCGCCACAGCCCCGGCGCCGCGGCGACCAGCACGGTGATGCCGACCGCCGCCACCACGCCCTGCCAGGGCTCCGGGAAGAGCGAGCCGCCGAGGATGCCGATCAGCTGGTACGTCGCCGCCCAGGCCAGACAGGCCGCCGCGTCGCCGCGGACGAACCGGCGCAGCGGCATCCCGGCCAGCAGGCAGGCCAGCATCACCGGGATCCGGCCCGCCGGCACCAGCCGCGACAGGACGAGCACCGACACCTGGTGGGTCTCCAGCCGCTCCTGGGCCTGGGCGAGCCGCTCCGGGGTGACCCGGCCGCGCAGCGCGGCCAGCCACCGCGAGCCGTTGCGGGAGCGGACCCCGCGCTGCCCCAGCCAGTACAGCGCCGTGTCGCCGAGCCAGGCGGCGAGCGCGGACACCAGGAAGACGTACAGCAGCGACAGGGGGGAGGTCTGGTGGAAGGCGACCACCGCCGCCGAGCTGACGATCGCCCCCGTGGGCACGATCGGCACCAGCGCGCCGAGCGCCACCAGGAGGAAGAGCGACGGATAGCCGACGGCCTGCTGCGTGGACTCCGGCGGCAGCTCCCGGACCGCCGTGACCACCCGGGCGAACCCGTCCATCACCTGGCGACCTCCGGGCGCACCCGTTCGCCGTGGCCGAGGAGGTGCACGGCCACCTTGGGCGCGAGCCGCGCCGCGTGCCGGACGAATTCGTCCCCCGGGGCGTGGAACTCGTGCGGCCGGAGCCCGTCGAGACCGATCGGCCAGTACGTGCCGTAGTGCACCGGCACCGCCGCCGCCGGGGAGAGCGCGGAGAGCGCCTCGGCCGCGCGTGCCGCGTCGAGGTGGCCGTGCCCGAGGTACGGGCCCCAGCCGCCGACCGGGAGCAGCGCCACGTCCACCGCCCCCACCGCCTCGGCCATCCCGTCGAACAGGCCGGTGTCCCCGGCGAAGTAGGTCCGCGCCTCGCCCTCGACGACGTACCCCAGCGCGGGCGCGCGGTGCGGCCCGAGCGGCAGCCGCCGCCCGTCGTGGAGCGCCGGCACCGCCCGTACGGTCACGCCCTCCACCGTCACCGCGTCCCCGGGCTCCACCTCGGTCAGCCGCAGGCCGCGCCCGCCGAGCCTGCGCAGCCCGGGTACGGCGCCGGGCGCCCCGCGCGGCACCAGGACCCGGGTCCCGGGCGCGAGCCGGGCCAGCGAGGGGAGGTGGAGGTGGTCGGCGTGCAGGTGCGAGACGAGGACCGCCTCGGCGCGGGCGGCCACCGGCGGCGGCAGGGCGCCGCGCCGCCGGCGCAGATGCGCGAGCCGGCGCGCGAAGAGCGGGTCGGTGAGGAAGCGGACCCCGGAGTCCTCGACCGTGCAGGTCGCGTGACCCCACCAGGTGACCTCCACCGGCATGCCGCCTTCCCTCCGGGGCCGCGGCCTCCGTACCCGGTGTCCGCGGCCGTCCTCCGCCTCCGTAACGAGGGTAGATGTCCGGAGCGCGCTCCGGAGGATGTTCGGCCGTCCGGTTCCCCAGTAGGGTCGGTCCATGGACGACGTTCGGGTGGCGGCGATCGCCAGCCTCACCCCGCTCGAAGAGCTGGACAGCGACCCCTTCCTTGTCGACACGCGCGGCCAGCACGCGATCTGTGCGCGCTGGGCCGAGGAGCACGGGTACGTGATCGCCCGCCGGCTGCTGTTCCACGGCCTCAGGCCCGACCACGAGGCGCTGTGGACGGACGTGGAGGAGGGCGCCGTCGACCTCTTCGTCGCCGCCAACGAGCGGGTCCTGGCCCGCGCGCTGACCTCCGTGCCCGGCTTCCGCGCCGAGTGCGCGCGGCGCGGCGTGCGGGTCGAGACGGTCCGCCCCGACGAACCGGTCTACGACACGGCGGCCAAGGCCGGTGTGCACCGGCGGCTCTCCATGCCGACCGCGGGCTACGACGGCTCCTGAACCGCCGAGACCCCGTACCGGGCGTTGTGCCACGCTTGGGGCAGGTAACGGGCGAAAGGTGAGGCGGCGGGCGTGGGTGACGGGCGATGGGGTGGCGCCGGACGCTGGCGGTCCGCCGGCCGGACCGTGACGCGGGTGGTCGCGGTCTGGGCGGTGTCCACCCTCACCATGCTCGCGCTCGCCGGGCTGCTGCCCGACTTCGAGCTCCAGTCCGCCGACGGCGACAGCCTGACCAGGACCGCCCTGACCGCCGCCACGGCCGCCGGCGCCTTCGGACTCCTCGGCGCCCTGGTGTGGCCGCTGATCGTCCGCGCCCTGCTGCTCGTCCCGGCCCTCGTCCTCGGCGTGCTCGTCTTCTTCCTCAACGGCTCGCTGCTGCTCGTCGCCCTCTGGCTGATCCCCGACGGGCGCGGCGCCGCTGACCCCGAGACGGCCGTCGTGGTCGCCGCCGTCATGTCCGCCGTCGCCTCCGCGACCTCCACCGCCCTCGCGGTCCGCGACGACGACGCCTACCGCCGCCGGCTCTACCGGCTCACCGGCCGCACCCGGCCGCGCGACCCCGCCGACCTGCCGGAAGCCGTCCCCGGGACGGTCTTCCTCCAGCTCGACGGCGTCGGCCACCACGTCCTGCGCGGAGCCGTCGCCGACGGGCTCATGCCCACCGTCGCCGGCTGGCTCGACTCCGGCCACCTGCTCACCCCCTGGCGCACCGACTGGTCGAGCCAGACCGGCGCGAGCCAGCTCGGCATCCTGCACGGCTCCAACGAGGACGTGCCCGCCTTCCGCTGGTACGAGAAGGACACCGGCCGCCTCATGGTGTCCAACCGGCCGGCCAGTGCCGTGGAACTCCAGCGCCGCGCCGTGCACCGCACCGGCGACGGCGGGCTGCTCACCGTCGACGGCGCCTCCCGCGGCAACCTCTTCAGCGGCGGCGCCGACCAGCTCGCCCTCGTCCTGTCCATGGCCGCCCGCCGCGGCCGCCGCAACCGCTCCCGGGCCGGCTACTTCGCCTACTTCGCCGACCCGGCCAACGCCGTCCGCACCGCCGGCTCCCTCGTCGCCGAGTGCGGCCGCGAGATGGTCCAGTCGACCCGCGCCCGCCTGCGCCGCGAGACCCCCCGGGTCTCGCGCGGCGGCACGTACCCCTTCGTCCGGGCCTTCGCGACGGTCGTCGAGCGGGACGTCGTCGTCTCCGCCGTCATGGGCGACATGCTGGCCGGCCGCACCGCCGTCTACGCCGACCTCGTCGCCTACGACGAGGTGGCGCACCACTCCGGCCCGCACGGCCGCGACACCGACCAGGTCCTGCGCCGCCTCGACCGCGCCGTCGCGCTCATCGCCACCGTCGCCGAGCACGCCCCGCGGCCGTACCGGATCGTGCTCCTCTCCGACCACGGGCAGAGCCCCGGGGAGACCTTCGAGGGGGCGTACGGACTCACACTCAAGGAGCTCGTCCGGGCCGGCTGCGGACTGCCCGTGCCGCGCCGGGTCCGGCGCACCCGCAGCGGCTCGGAGGCGCGGGACGCGGCCCGGGACGCGCTGCGCAGCGCCCTGCACCGGCCCGTCGACGAGAGCGGGGAGACCGCCCGCGAGCTCCCCGCCCGGCCGTCCGAACCGCTCGTCCTCGCCTCGGGCAACCTCGGCCTCGTCTCCTTCCCCGACGTCCCCCACCGGATGACCCGCGAGGAGATCGACCGGCGCCATCCGGCCCTCCTGCGCACCCTCGCCCACCACCCGGGCGTCGGCTTCGTCCTGGTCGCGAGCGAGGAGCACGGCTCGGTGGTGCTGGCCCGCGACGGCGCCGAGGTCCCGGTCGCCGAGCTGACCGACGGGGGACCGCTGGCCGTCTTCGGGCCCGGAGCGGCGGATGCCGTGCGGCGCACGGACGGCTTCCCGCACGTCGCGGACATCATGGTCAACTCGATGTACGACCCGGCCACCGGCACCGTGCACGCCTTCGAGGAGCAGATCGGCTCGCACGGCGGGCTCGGCGGGGAGCAGTCCCACCCCTTCCTGCTCTCCCCTCCGGACCTCTCGCCGCCCGTCGGACCGGGGGAGGAGCTGGTCGGCGCCGAGCGGGTGCACCGGGTCCTGCGGCGCTGGCTGCGCGAGTCCTCGGGCCCGCAGGTGCCGATCGACGGCGCCCCGCACCCCACCGGCGCCGACCGGCGCCCCTCCGTCGAGGGCCCCGTCGTGCGGGACGGGAACCCCTGACCCCCCGCGCCGGAGCGGGGCCCGGGCCGTTTCCGACCCCCCGCTCGGACGCCCGGGCGTGCCCGCCGGTGCGGTGAATCCGCCGCTCCCGCTGTAGGCCGCCCGGGCGGAACTCCGGGCCCGGGGGCCGCCCGCCCACCCGGACGGGGCAGTACGGATATCCGTGAGCCCCGCGTCAGGACCGAACCCCGCGCCCGCCACCCCGGCGGGGCGCCGGGCACGCCCGGAGCGGACCCGGCACCGGTGGATCGCGCTGCTCCTCGTCCTCGCCGCCCTGTTCGGCGCGGGCGCCGCGGCCACCGTCCCCGGCGGCGCCGAACTCCGCAGCTCCGCCTTCCCCGCCCCCGACCCGGGCGGCGAGACCCACGACCCCGCCTCCACCGAGGCCGGGCTCCCCGGCCGCGGACGGCGGCACGCCACGGGCCTGCGGCCCGTCGGCCCCCGCCCCCGCCCGCGCCCCGTCCGCCGGCTCCGGCGGACCCCCGCACCCGTCGTCCCCGCACCGCGCGGCGACGTCCTCCGGCGCGTGGTGATGCGCTGCTGAGAGGCCCGTGCCTCCACAGCCGAACGCCGTCACCGTCCCCCGCACCGCGAGGAGTTCCGTCATGCCCGTCGACCCGTACGCCGTCCTGCAGGCCCTGCTGCGCGCCGAGGCGTCCCGCGCCCAGCGCGCCGACCGCTCCGCTGCCGAACCGCCCGCCCCGGCCCCCGGCCCGGCGCCCGAGCCCTCCGGGCCCCGCGGCGACACCGCCCGCTGAACCACCGTCCCGTCCGGCCAGGGCCCCGAACCAGGCCCTGGCCGCGGGCGGCGCGTCAGGCCGCCTCCGCCACCTCCGGACGCGCCGCCGTCCGGCGGCCGTGCAGACCGACCAGGACCGCCGCGAGGGTGGCGAGGACCCCGAGCGCCACGAGCGCGGGCACCAGGGCCACCACCGGGCCGGCGACCAGGCAGCACGCGCCGCCCGCCGCGAGGGCGAGGGGACGGCGGCCCGTGGTGCGCAGGACGATCGCGGCGGCACCGAGCAGGAAGACGCCCACACCGCCGGTCAGCGACCAGGCCACGGCACCGTGCAGGGGCTCGGCGAGGCCGTAGTGCCCCGTGTCCGCGACCTGCTGGAGGACCTTCTTCATCCCGAGCGCGCACAGGACGACACCGGCCACCAGCGGCAGGTGGAGGAAGGTGTAGACGTCACGGGCGAAGCGGGTCCGCTCGTCGCCGTCGAGGGCGGTGAGCCGGTGCTCGGCGGCCTCGCCCAGCTGACGGAAGTACAGCTTCCACAGACCGGCCGCGAGGAGCAGCCCCGCGGCCGAGGCCCCCAGCACCGCGTACGTGATCGGGAGGCCGGCGACGCCGACCCCCATCGCCACGATGGACTCGCCGAGCGCGATGATCACGATGAGGCCGTGCCGTTCGGCGAAGTGCGCCGGGGAGTTGACCCGCCAGCCCGACGAGCCGGTGACGTAGATGCCGCCGTAGTCGATGGCCACGGCCCCCAGCCACAGCAGCAGCTGGATACGCCCGCTGTACGCGCTCCCGATCAGCAACAGCACCAGCGGCGGCGCCACCGACACCAGCGCCGTCCGCCGCAGGGTGGCCCGCAGCGCGGGATCACCGGGGCTGGAGATCCAGTACGACGCCAGGTGCAGGACGCGGACCGTCCCGTAGCAGAGCACGAACAGCAGCGGCGCCGACAGCCCGCCCACCGGGTCCGAGAAGACCTTCGGCACCGTCAGCGACACGACCAGGACCGTGGCCATCACGGTGACGAGCACCGCGAACAGCGCCCCCGAGTCCGCCCGCACCACGTTCCCCAGCCAGGCGAAGCAGCACCAGCACCACCACAGCAGCGCCAGCACCACCATGCCGCCCACCACCCGCACCGGCGACGGCTCCGCCGCCATCAACGCCGTGACCTGGGTGATCGCATACACGAACACCAGGTCGAAGAAGAGCTCCGCCGGCGTCACCTTGTGATCGTCCGCCGTGGCCACCATCCCGGCCCGTTCCCTGTTCCACGCCATCGCCGTCTCCCCCTCCGGAGCACCCCTTCCGGCCACCCCGGCGCGAAGAATACCCACGCCCGCCCCGCCACGGAGCCCCGTCCGAACTCCGGCCCCGCACAAGGGATCCCGGGACGGGGGAGGCAGCATTACCTCCGACGTCATCGACCCCCTCCGCGAGGGGCGGCATGCTCGGGGACACCGGAGCCCGGGCGGCGCACTCCGTCCGGGAGCCGGGTCCCCGATCCGCACGAACGTTCCTCTCGGAGGGTGATCCGTCATGTCCCAGGCCCTGCTCGCCGGTCTCGCCCGCACCACCAGGCCCCAGACGGCGGTGCGTCGGTTCCTCGCTCTCGACGCCGCCGTCACCGGGGCGAACGGCCTCGCGTACGCGGCGGCGTCCGGACCGCTGGGGGAGCTGCTGGGGGTGGACGCCGGGCTGCTCTTCGCACTCGGCCTGTTCCTGACGCTGTTCGCGGGCGGAGTGGCGTGGCTGGCGAGCAGGCCGGAGCCGGCCCCGCTCGCGGTGAAGGCGGTCGTGGACGCCAACGCGGTGTGGGCGGTGCTCAGCGTCGTCGCCCTGGTCGCGTGGCTGGAGCCCACGACGGCCGGACTGGTGTGGGCGCCTGTGCAGGCGGTCACGGTGGCGGCGTTCGCCGCGCTGCAGTGGGCGGCGCTGCGGGCGGCTAGCCGCCGAGCGTCCTGAGGTAGGCGACGGTGGCCGGGTCGGCCGGGAGGAGCGTCTCGATGGCCAGCTCGGCGACCGTCACGTCCAGGGGGGTGTTGAAGGTCGAGATCGACGACACGAACGACAGCACCTGTCCGTCGTGGGCGATCCGCATCGGCAGCGCGAAGTACGGATACGGCTCCTCCGCGGGGGCCTCCTCCGCCTCCGCCTCCGCGCCCGGCGGCAGCGGGTACGCCGCCACCTCCTCGTACAGCGCGCGCAGCGACTCCGAACGGACCAGGCCGATCTGACGCTCCATCTGGGCCAGCAGGTGCCCCCGCCACTCCCGCAGGTTCAGGATGCGGGGCGCCAGCCCCTCGGGGTGCAGGGTGATCCGCATCGCGTTGAGCGGGGGCGTCAGCAGGTGCTCCGGCAGCCCTTCGAGCAGCAGGCCGATGCCCCGGTTGGCCGCCACGACGGTGTACGAGCCGTCGACCACCAGCGCCGGGAACGGGTCGTACCCCTGGAGCAGCCGCTCGATGCCCTCCCGCAGCGCCTCCAGCCGCGGGGCGTCCAGCGGCGACTCCGCGTACCGGGGGGCGTACCCCGCGGCGAGCAGCAGCGCGTTCCGCTCGCGCACCGGCACCTCCAGGTGCTCGGCGAGCCGCAGGACCATCTCCTCACTCGGCCGCGAACGGCCCGTCTCCACGAACGAGATGTGCCGCGCCGAGGAGTCGGCGCGCAGCGCCAGCTCCAGCTGGCTCAGCCTCCGCCGCTCGCGCCATCCGCGCAGCAGCGCCCCCACGCCCGTGTCGCTCACGACGGTTGTCATGGTCAGACGGTATCCCAGAGGGGGACCCCGGGTATCTGTCTCCCGGGGCCCCTGTCCGTCACCCCGCACCACCCGACCGGAGGGAGCACCGCCGTGCCCACACAGCCGCTGTCGCAGAAGGAGATCGAGGACCGGCTGCGGGAGCTGCCCGGCTGGTCGGCCGGTGACCGCCTCTCCCGCACCTACCGGCTCCCCGACCACTTCGCCGCCACGGCCCTCGTCGTCCACGTGGCCCAGATCCAGCAGGAGCTCGACCACCACTCCGACCTCACCCTCGGCTATGACACCGTGGCCCTCTCCGTGCACACCCACTCCGCCGGCGGCGCCCTCACCGAGAAGGACTTCGCCCTCGCCGAGCGCGTCGAGGCGATCGCCCCCGGCCACGGGGCGAACTGACGGAGCGCCGGCCGCGGCACGGGCTCCTGCCCCCCGGAGCCCGCGGGCCCCGGTCCGGAGCCCCGTCCCGGTGGGCGCCCACCTAGGATCACCGTATGGCGGACACCGTGCTCGACTACGAGGCCGAGGCAGCGCACTACGACCGCACCCGGGGCGGAGTGCCCCGCGCCCGGGCCGCGGCCGACGCGGTCCTGTCCCTCGTGCCGCCCGGCGCGCGCACCCTGCTCGACCTCGCGTGCGGCACCGGCCTCGTCACCGCCCGGATCGTCAGACCCGGCCTGCGCGTGTACGGGGCCGACGCCGCCCACGCCATGCTGCGGACGGCCGCCGGGCGCGTCCCCGGCCGGACCGTTCGGGCCGACGCCCGCCGGCTGCCGCTGCGCGACGCCGCCGTGGACGCGGTCAGCGCCGTCTGGCTGCTCCACCTCGTCCCGTTCGCGCCGGAGATCGTCGCGGAGGCTGCCCGGGTGCTGCGCCCCGGCGGGGTGCTGATCGCCACGGTCGACAAGGACGCCGCCCACGACGTCGGCAGCGACATCGACGCGGTCCTCCGCCCCCACCGCTCCGCCCGGCCGGCCTCCGACGGCGCCGGACCCGTCTCCGCCCACGCCGCCGCCCACGGACTCGACCCCGTCCCCGGCACCCGATTCACCGGCCACGGTCAGGGCGCCACACCCCGGGACACCGTCCGCAAGCTCCGCGCCGGCTACTACGCCTCCTGGTTCCGGGGGGAGGCGGCGCAGACCGAGGCCCTCGCCGCGGCCCTCGCTGCCCTGCCCGACCAGGACCGGCCCCGCCCCGACCCCCGGTACCGGCTGGCCGCCTTCGTCCGCCGCGGCTGAACGACCCGGCGGCCGCGGGCTCAGGCCCCGCCCCAGACCTCGGAGGCGAAGGCGGCGAAGGAGCGCGGCTCACGGCCGAGGACCCGCTTCACGCCGTCCGTCGCGGAGGCGTTGTGGCCGTCGAGCAGCGTCGCGAACAGCGACGCCAGCCACTCGGCCTCGGGGGCCGGGAGGCCGAAGCCGGTGAGCATCCCCGCGTACTCGGCCGGGGAGACGGGCGCGTAGACCACCGGCCGGCCCGAGGCGCGGGAGATCTCGGCCGCCACCTCCGCGAAGCCCACCGGCCGGGGGCCGGTCACCTCGTGCACGCGGCCGGCGTGCCCGTCCGAGGCCAGGGTCTCGACGACGACGTCCGCGAGGTCGTCCGCGTCGATGAACGGCTCGGCGGTGTCACCGGCCGGGAAGACGACCGTGCCCTCGGCGACCCCTTCGGCGAGGAGCCCCTCGGAGAAGTTCTGCGCGAAGAACGAGGCCCGCACGACGGTCAGTTCGACACCGGTGGCCGCCGCGCGCAGGGCGTCCTCGGCGAGCACCGCCTCGGGCTCGCCCCGGCCGGAGAGCAGGGTCAGCCGCCGTACGCCGTTCTCGGCGGCCAGCCGCCCGAAGGCCGTCATCGACTCGGCCGCGCCGGGGGCGGCCAGGTCGGGGTAGTAGGCCACGTAGGCGGCGTCGGCGCCCCGCAGAGCGGGGGCCCAGCCCTCCGGCGCCTCCCAGTCGAAGGGGGTCGCACCGGTGCGGGAACCGGCACGGACCGTGACGCCGCGCGCCGCGAGCCGCTCGGCGACGCGGCGGCCGGTCTTGCCGGTGGCGCTGGTCACCAGCACCGTGGCGGCGGAGGTGGTCGAAGTGGTCTGCGTCTGCTGCGTGTTCGTCGTCATGGCTCAAGACTCCCGCCCGTGGGGCCCCGCGCCCATGCTCCGCCGTCTCACGGACCTACGCCTCCGTCTCACCCTCCCGCACGCTCTACCCTTGCCCACCATGGACGCACTCGCCGGACTGCTCGACGGGCCCCGCGCCAAGGGCGCCTTCCTGCTGCGCATGATCATGGAGCCGCCGTGGTCCGTGCGGATCGAGGACGGGGCCCCGATCTGCCTGATGTGCGTCACCGAGGGCGAGGCGTGGGTCGTCCCCGACGCCGGAGACCCGGTCCTGCTGCGCCCCGGGGACATCGCCATCGCCCGCGGCCCCGAGCCGTACACCGTCGCCGACGCGCCCGACGCACCGCCGCGCGCCCGGATCGGCCCCGACGGCACCTGCACCACCTTGACCGGAGAGCCTCTCTCCCAGTCCATGCGGCTCGGCGTCCGCACCTGGGGCAACGCCCCCGACGGCGGCACCACGGTCCTCGTCGGCACCTACCTGATGGACGGCGAGGTCGGCCGCCGTCTCCTCGACGCCCTGCCGGCGCTCGCGCACCTGCCCGCGGACGTGTGGAACTGCCCCCTCATGCCCTTCCTCGACGAGGAGATCTCCCGCGACGAGCCCGGCCAGAGCGTCGTGCTCGACCGGGTCCTGGACCTGTTGCTGATCGCCGCCGTCCGCGCCTGGTTCGCCCGCCCCGGCGCGGCGGCCCCCGCCTGGTACCGGGCCATGGGAGATCCCGTCGTCGGACAGGCGCTCCGGCTGCTGCAGAACGATCCCGCCCACCCCTGGACGGTGGCCTCGCTCGCCGCGAAGACGGGGGTGTCGCGGGCGGCGCTCGCCCGCCGCTTCGCCGACCTCGTCGGCGAGCCCCCGATGGCGTACCTCACCGGCTGGCGCATCGCGCTCGCCGCCGACCTGCTGCGCGAGCCGGACGCCACGGTGGAGGCCGTCGCGCGGCGGGTGGGCTACAGCGGCGCCTTCGCCCTGAGCGCCGCGTTCAAGCGGGTCCGGGGGATCAGCCCCCAGGAACACCGCACCGCCCGGGCGTGACGGACCCTTCCCGTTTTGCCGGACCGGCAACATTTCTGGCGCTCCGGACCGTCCCCGCGCACCCTGGAGCCATGAGTCAGCATCGCGCACCCCACCCGGCCCCCGCCCACGACGAGCGCCACGGCGACGGGCACGCCGAAGGCCACGGACACGGGCCCGCCGGCGGACACGGCCACGGTCACCGGCACGACGGCGCCCACACCCACCTGGACTGGAGCGAGCTGGCGCCGCTCCTGGAGGGGCAGGCGGAGCTCGCGAGCCCGGCCTACGCGGAGGCCGCCGCCTGGCTCGGCACCCTCGTCCCGGCGCCCGGGGTCCGCCGGATCCTCGACGTCGGCAGCGGCCCCGGCGTCGTGACCAGCCTGCTCGCCGAGGCGTTCCCGGCCGCCGAGGCGGTGGCCGTCGACGGCAGCCCCGAACTGCTGGCCCTCGCGCGGGCCCGCGCCGACGCCCGCGGCACCGGCGCGCGCGTCACCACCCTGCACGCCGAACTCCCCGGGGAGATCGCCTCCCTGGGCCGGGCCGACATCATCTGGGCGGGCAACTCCCTGCACCACATGGGCGACCAGGGCGACGCCCTCGCCCGGTTCGCCGAGCAGCTCGACCCCGGCGGCCTGATGGTGCTCGTCGAGGGCGGGCTGCCCACCCGGCACCTGCCGTGGCACATCGGGATCGGCCGGCCGGGCCTGGAGGCCCGGCTCGACGCCGCCCACGCCGACTGGTTCGGCGAGATGCGCGCCGAGCTGCCCGACGCGAAGGACGAGCCCGACGACTGGCGGGCGCTCCTCGCCGGCGCCGGACTGACCCCGGCCGGCACCCGCACCTTCCTCACCGACGTCCCCGCTCCGGTCTCCCCGGCCGTGCGGGAACTGGCCGTCGCCCACTACACGCGGCTGAGGGAGGGCGTCGGCGTCCGTGTCGCCCCGGACGACAAGGAGACGCTCGACCGGCTCCTCGACCCGGCCGACGCGCTGTCGCTGTACCGGCGCACGGACCTCTTCCACCTGACGGCCCGTACGGTCCACACCGCCCGCAAGGGCTGATCCGCCGCCCGCCGCCGGGCGTCAGGACACCGGCTCCAGCCGCCACCACTGGAAGGGGGAGTCGGTGTCCTCCCACTGACGGACGCCTGCGCCGTCCTCCGTCGACCCGTCGGCGACCTCCAGGAACAGTCCGCTGACGAAGCTCACCAGGGCCACCGTCCCCGGCGACTGGAGGTCCTGCTCGATGATCCACTCCTGCGCGCCGAAGTTGTTCGCCCGCCACTGCTGGATGCGGGCGCCGTTCTCCGTGGAGGCGTTCGCCACGTCGAGCCGCTTCCCGCTCGCCGCGTTGACCAGGTGGTGCAGCCCGCCGCCGTTCGGCACCGGCGTGATGTGCCAGTGCTGCCCGGGGGTGCCGTTCTCGGTGCCCTGCTGGACCCTCGCCCCGCCGCGGCCCGACCCTGCGTACACCTCCAGCAGCAGCCCGCTGGCCACGTTCCGGACCCGGTAGAGACCCGCCTCGACGGGTTCCGGACCACCGCTCAACGTTCCGACTCCTTCGCTGCTCCCGGCTGTCGAACGCGCGGCGCGCGGGCCGCGGGCCGTCCCCCGCCGGGCCGTCCCCGACTCTACGTCCCGGGTCCGACAACGGGCCGGGCCTGACACCATGGGCCCGGTGACCGATCCCGATCTCCGTTCCCTGCTCGACGACCCCGCGCGGGTCCTGCGCCACGACCGCGCGGAGCTGCGCGCCCGCCTCGACGCCCTGCCGGACGACGAGGGCGGCGTGGGCCGCGAGGTGTTCACCCAGGCCGAGGCCGTCTTCGGCGCCGCCCCCGCGGCCCCGGCCGAGTTCGCGTCCTGGCTGCACTTCGCGGCGACCGTCCTCGGGCACCGCGCCTACGCCGACCGGGTCGCCGCCGCCGAACCGGGCCTGCCCTGGCGGACGGTGTGGGCGTGGTGGCGGCCGGTCGGCGCCTTCGAGGCCGAGCCGAACCTCAGCGGCGACCGCTCCGCCGAGCTGTACGAGGCCGACGGCGGGCCGCTGCTCAAGGTGGGGGCGCTGTGGTGTCCGGACACCTGGTTCGACCCCGCGACCGGCCGGGTCGCCCCCGCCCCCGCCGCTGCCGAGGGGGCCGGGCCCGTGGACGTCGAGGAGCCGGACGGCCCCTGGCTGTTCGACGCCGACGAGGCGTCCTGGGCGCTGCGCGTCCCCGAGGGCTGGGAGGAGCCGGTCCCGCTGGAGGGCGGCCGCCTGGCCTTCCTGGACGCGCGCGGCGTGGTCGTCGTCGAGCGGAACGACGCGGCCCTGGCCGACTGGCCGACCGGCGGCGCCGACGCCTCGGAGCGGACGCCGGCGGACGGCGGACCGTGGTTCCGGCCCGGCACGAGGACCGCCGCGGCTCCCCTCGACGCGGCCCGGCTCGACGCGGTCTTCGGCCCCGGCGGGGTCCTGCGCGTCGCGGCGGACGACCTGCCCGCGGCCCTCGTCCACGCGCCCACCCGGGCCCTGCTGACCGGGGCCGGCGTGCCGCGGCACTGGGCGGCCGGCGTCACGTCGTTCGCGGCGGCGGACCCCTTCCTGGCACCCGGCCCGGAGGGCCTGCTGAGCGTCGGCTCGTTCGACCTCGGCCACTGCGACGACGGGGAGGTGTTCCTCCATCCGGTGACGGGGGCCGTCGGCATGCGGCAGCCGGACGGCAGCCACGGCCCCGGCGGCGACGCCGTCTTCCCGCTCGTCCGCGACCTGGACTCCTTCGTCCGGTTCCTGGAGGGCGTCCGCCGCCACATGGGCGCGTGCTGGGACCCGTACGACGGGGAGGACGGGGTGAAGGAGTTCCTCCGGGCCGTGGCGGCGGTGGACGCCGGGGCGCTCGCCGAGGGCGCGCCCGGCGCGGACGTGTGGGAGCACCTCTTCGCCTCGATCACCGAACTGGGCGTCGACGGCTACTGAGCCGGGGCGGCACCACCGGGCCCGCCGTCCTCGGGCACCGGGCCCGGCACCCTCGGACGCCGGGCCCGGGCGAGCGCGCTCACCCGCCCCGGCGTGCGCGGCCGAGGCGCCGCCGCACCGCGGAGGCGGCGCGGCGCGGCAGGCTCCTCCGTGTCCTTCAGGCGCCGACGTGGAACTCCGCCGGGTCCGGGCCGAGGCGCCGGGCCTCGTCGAGGGCGGCGATGGCGGCCAGGTCCTCGGCGTCGAGCTCGAAGTCGAAGACGTCGATGTTCTCGCGGATGCGCGAGGGGGTGACCGACTTCGGGATCACCACGTTCCCCAGCTGGAGGTGCCAGCGCAGCACCACCTGGGCGGGGGTCCGCTCGTGCTTGCGGGCGATCGCGACGATCGCGGGGACCTCCAGGAGACCGCGGCCCTGGCCCAGCGGCGACCACGCCTCGGTCGCGATGCCGAGGCGGGCGTGCGCCTCGCGCGACGCCTGCTGGGGGAGCTGCGGGTGGAGCTCGATCTGGTTGACGGCGGGCACGACCGAGGTCTCGCCGATCAGCCGCTCCAGGTGCTCGGGCAGGAAGTTCGAGACGCCGATGGCCTTGGCGCGCCCGTCGGCGAGGATCTTCTCGAAGGCGCGGTAGGTGTCGACGTACGCGTCCTTCGCCGGCACCGGCCAGTGGATCAGGTACAGGTCGACGTAGTCGAGCCCCAGCTTGTCGAGCGAGGCGTCGAAGGCCTTCAGCGTGGAGTCGTAGCCCTGCTCGCTGTTCCACAGCTTGGTGGTGACGAACAGCTCCTCGCGGGGGATGCCGGAGGCGGCGACGGCCTGGCCCGTGCCCGCCTCGTTCTGGTAGATCGCGGCGGTGTCGATCGAGCGGTAGCCGGCCTCCAGTGCGGTCGCCACGGCCGTCGCCGCCTCGTCGTCCGGCACCTGCCACACGCCGAAGCCCAGCTGCGGCATGGCGACGCCGTTGGCGAGGGTGATGGAGGGAACCTTGCTGTCCGTGCTCACGTGGCCTGGATCCTTACGTTGTCTGGGGTCGTGACGGCCGTACGCCCCTGCCGGTCGTACGGGCACTTCCCAGGGTCAACGATCAAGGGCCCCCGCGCATTCCGCTCCGGCGGAATCCGCCCGGGCGGGGCGGCTCAGCCGTACAGCGCCTCGACCTCCGCCGCGTAGGCCCGCTCGATCGCCTTCCGCTTCAGCTTCAGCGAGGGGGTGAGCAGCCCGTGCTCCTCGCTGAAGGGGTGGGCCAGGATGCGGAAGGTGCGGATGGACTCGGCCTGCGAGACCAGGGTGTTCGCCGCGACGACGCCGCGCCGGATCTCCGTCTCCAGGGCCGGGTCGCGGACCAGCTCGGCCGGCGCCATCGGCGGCCGCCCCTGCATCGCCAGCCAGTGCTCCACCGCCTCCTGGTCGACGGTGACCAGGGCGGCGACGTACGGCCGGTCGTTGCCGACGACGATGCACTGGGCGATCAGCGGATGCGCCCGCACCCGCTCCTCCAGGCCCGAGGGGGCGACGCTCTTGCCGCCGGAGGTCACCAGGATCTCCTTCTTCCGCCCGGTGATCGTCAGATAGCCGTCCTCGTCGAGGGAGCCGAGGTCCCCGGTGGCGAGCCAGCCGTCGTTGAGGACGGCCGCCGTCGCCTCGGGGTCGTTCAGATAGCCGGAGAAGACCTGGCCGCCGTGCAGCCACACCTCGCCGTCCTCCGCGATGTGCACCGTCGTGCCCGGGACCGGCTGGCCGACCGTGCCGTACTTGGTGCGCCCGGGCGGGTTCGCGGTCGCGGCCGCCGACGACTCGGTGAGCCCGTACCCCTCGAAGACCGTCACGCCCGCGCCCGCGAAGAACAGCCCCTGTCTCCGGTCCATCGCCGAACCGCCCGACATGGCGTGCCGGACCCGCCCGCCGAGGGCCGCCCGGACCTTGCCGTACACCGTCTTCTCGAAGAACTGGTGCTGCACGCGCAGCGCCGCCGACGGACCGGGACCGGTCCCGAACGCCTTCTGCTCCAGTGCCTCGGCGTACGCGACCGCCACCTCCACGGCCTTGTCGAAGGGGCCGGTCCGCCCGTCGCTCTCGGCCTTGCGCCGGGCCGCGTGGAAGACCTTCTCGAAGACGTAGGGGACGGCCAGCACGAAGCTCGGCCGGAACGCCGCCAGGTCCGGCAGCAGCTCGGCCGCGGCCATCACCGGCTGGTGCCCCAGCTTCACCCCGCTGCGGACCGCCGCGACCTCCACCATCCGCCCGAAGACGTGCGCGAGGGGCAGGAACAGCAGGGTCGACGTCTCGTCCCCGGGCCGGGACCGGAACACCGGCTCCCAGCGACCCCTCAGCATGTCCGTCTCGAACATGAGGTTCGCGTGGGTGATCACGCAGCCCTTCGGGCGGCCCGTCGTGCCCGAGGTGTAGATGACCGTCGCCACCGTCTCCGGCGTCACCGCCCTGCGGTGCCGGTGCACGACCGCCTCGTCGATGTCCGCGCCCGCCGCCGTCAGCTCCGCCACCGCGCCCGCGTCCAGCTGCCAGAGCCGCTGGAGCCGGGGCAGCCGGTCGATCACCGAGCCGATCGTCATCGCGTGGTCCTCGTGCTCCACCACGCACGCCGTGACCTCGGAGTCGTAGAGCATCCAGAAGACCTGCTCGGCGGAGGAGGTCGGATAGACCGGCACGGACTGCGCGCCCAGGGTCCACAGCGCGAAGTCGAAGAGCGTCCACTCGTAACGGGTGCGGGCCATGATCGCGACCCGGTCGCCGAACCGCACCCCCTGGGCGATCAGCCCCCGCGCGAGTCCGACGACCTCGTCCCGGAACTCCGCGGCGGTCACATCCCGCCACTTCCCGTCCGGGCCCGGATCCTTCCGGCCGAACGCGATCCGGCCCGGTTCGTCGAGGGCGTGGTCGAACACGGCGTCCGCCAGACCGCCGACCTGAGGCGCCGCCTCGACGGGCGGCACGGTGAACTCGCGCACTGACCTGCTCCTCGACGGCTCGATGGCTGGAAAAGTCCGTTGTCGCGCTCCGTACGGCGCGGGTGACGGTACCCCACCCGCCTGCCCGGCGGGAGGGCCTTCACCAAGCCGGGACATTCCGTGTTCTCACAGGTCAGGCGCGGTGAGGTGGCCAAGTCGCGGGCGCTCCGGGCTGGTTACGGACCGGTCGGTACGTCCGCGGCGCGGGAATCTCCACGGAATCTGTACCGGCCGCTCACGCGCGGACCCCCGCGGCGTCGCCTCCCGGGCGCCGCGGGCCCCGCCGGCCGGGCTCTCAGCGGGGCCGGTGCAGCCGGTCCCCACCCGCGAGGATCGCCTCGGCCAGCGCGTCCGCCGCCTCCTGGACGGCCCCGCCCCGGCGTCCCGTCCGCAGCACGAAGCCGACCTCGCCGAGCTCCGGCAGCCCGGCACGGGCCGGTACGGGGACGAGTCCGGGCGGCACCAGGCCCCGGGTGTGCGCCATCACCCCGAGCCCCGCGCGGGCCGCCGCGACGTTCGCGCTGAGGCTGGAACTCGTGCACGCGATCCGCCACGCCCTGCCCTGGGCCTCCAGCGCCTCCAGGGCCCGCGCCCGGGTGATCCCCGGCGGCGGGTAGAGGATGAGCGGCACCGGCCGGTCCGGGTCCAGCCGCAGTCCCGGCGCGCCGATCCAGACGAGCGAGTCCTCCCAGACGAGCCGGCCCCCGCTCTCCTCCCCGCGCCGCTTGGCGAGGATCAGGTCGAGCCGGCCGGCCGCCAGCCGGGCCTGGAGCGTCCCCGACAGCTCGACCGTCAGCTCCAGGTCGACCTCGGGGTGCTCGCGCCGGAACGACTCCAGGATCTCCGGCAGCCGGGTCGTCACGAAGTCCTCCGAGGCGCCGAACCGCAGCCGCCCGCGCAGCCGGGTCCCGCCGAAGAACGCAGCCGCCCGCT
Source organism: Streptomyces sp. NPDC104202 (assembly GCF_055584185.1). Taxonomy (NCBI): domain Bacteria; kingdom Bacillati; phylum Actinomycetota; class Actinomycetes; order Kitasatosporales; family Streptomycetaceae; genus Streptomyces; species Streptomyces sp. NPDC104202. The sequence continues at coordinate 128,797 of NZ_JBVJMN010000003.1, forward strand.
CGTGCGCCTGGAGGATGGTGCGGGCGAACCCGAGCATCGCCTCGCCGTCCTCCGTCAGCTCCACCCGGTGGGTGTCCCGGGTGAACAGCGGCCGGCCCGTCGCCTCCTCCAGGCGCCGCACGTGCTGGCTGACGGTCGACTGGCGCAGCCCGAGCCGCTCGGCGGCGCGCGTGAAGCTCAGCGTCTGGGCCACGGCGAGGAAGGTGCGCAGCTGGGTGGGCTCGTACACGCGTCGACGCTACCGCGCCTCCGGTCATCGTGAACCGTGATGACAGTCAGAAGGCTGTACGGAATTCCCGATCACCGGACCGTGGAGCAGGATGGGAGGGCGCGATCCCCGCACGGAACGGCGCCACCCCCGCAGCGCACAGAGCAGTGGAGACCATGACCCGCCCCACCCCGCGCCCCGCCGGCCCCGGTCGCCGCCCGCGTCCGCCGTTCCGGATACCCGTCGACGGGTACGTGCTGGCCCTGCTCGGCACGGTCGCCCTCGCCGCGCTCCTGCCCGCGTCCGGCGCGGCCGCGGACGTCGCCGAGGGCGCGTCCACCGGCGCCGTGGCCCTGCTCTTCTTCCTCTACGGCGCCCGGCTCTCCACCCGCGAGGCCCTCGACGGCCTCCGGCACTGGCGGCTGCACCTCACCGTCCTCGGCTGCACCTTCCTGCTCTTCCCCCTCCTGGGCCTCGCCGCGCAGGGGCTCGCGCCGACCGTGCTCACCCCCGAACTCGCCGCCGGCCTCCTCTTCCTCTGTCTGGTGCCGTCGACGATCCAGTCGTCCATCGCCTTCACCTCGATCGCCCGGGGGAACGTGCCCGCCGCGATCTGCGCCGGCTCCTTCTCCTCGCTCGCCGGCATCGTCCTCACCCCGCTGCTCGCGGCCCTGCTCCTCGGCGACGGCGCGGGCGGCCTCTCCGGCGACGGCCTCCTGAAGATCGTCCTCCAGCTCCTCGTGCCGTTCCTCGCCGGCCAGTTCCTGCGCCGCTGGGTCGGCGGCTTCCTGGCCCGGCACCGCACGGTCCTCGGCCTCGTCGACCGCGGCTCGATCCTCCTCGTCGTCTACACCGCGTTCAGCCAGGGCATGGTCGCCGGCATCTGGCACCTGGTGACCCCCGGCCGGCTCGTCCTGCTGCTCGCCGTCGAGGCCGTCCTCCTCGCCGTGATGCTCGCCCTGACGTGGCACGGGGCCCGGCTCCTCGGCTTCGACCGGGGCGACCGGATCGCCATCCAGTTCGCCGGCTCCAAGAAGAGCCTGGCCGCCGGCCTGCCCATGGCGAGCGTCCTCTTCGGCCCCCAGGCCGCGCTCGCCGTGCTGCCGCTGATGCTCTTCCACCAGATGCAGCTGATGGTCTGCGCGGTCATCGCCAAGCGCCGCTCGCGGGACGCGGAACCCACCCCGCCGCGGACCGCGCCCGCGGACACGGGCCCGGGGGAGACCCGCCCGCCCGGGACCACGCCCGCGGACACGGCTCCGGGGGAGACCCGCCCGCCGGAGACCACCGCCACGGACCCCGGCGACGCCGCCGGGACCGTACGCGCGCCGGGGGCCGCGACCGGCCGGTGACCCCGTGCGCCCCCCGCGTCGGCCGGATCACACCACCGGCCGCCCCGGGATGATCATCGGGACGGCTACGGTGCTCCCATGCCCGCACTCGATCCCGGCAGCACCGCGCTCGTCCTCGTCGACCTGATGGAACGCATCGTCGCGCTGCCCCTCGCCCCCCGACCCGGCACCGACGTCGTCGAGGCGTCCACCCGGCTCGCCGAGACCTTCCGCGCCGCCGGCGCGCCCGTCGTCCACATCCGGGTGGAGCGGCCCGGCGTCGACAGCCAGCCGCCCGGCAGCGACCTCGTCGCCGGACTCGTCCGGGACGGCGAGCACGTCGTCGTCAAGCGGACCATCGGCGGCTTCCAGGACACCGGGCTCCACGCCCTGCTCTCCGGACTGGGCGCCACCACCCTGGTCCTCGGCGGCATCGCCACCAACCTCGGCGTCGAGTCCACGGCCCGCGCCGCCGGCGACCTCGGCTACGACCTCGTCTTCGCCGAGGACGCGATGGCGGCCCTCACCGCCGACGAGCACCGCGCCTCCGTCGACCTGGACTTCCCGCGCCTCGGCACGGTCGCCCCGGTCACCGGGATCACGCTGGACGGCCCGGAGTGACCCCGGTGCCGATACGGTACGGGGCCCGCCCCTGCTCGCTCGTCGTCTGCCGCGGCTGCTGCTGCGGCGACGCCCGCAAGAACCCGGGCACCGACCACGCCGGCCAGCTCGCCCGCCTCCGGGCGGCCGCCGCGGCCTCCGGAGGCCGCCTGGCCGTCCGCACCAGCGACTGCCTCGGGCCCTGCGCCCAGGCCAACATCGTCGTCGTCCAGCCCTCCACCGAGGGCCGGCGGCGCGGCGGACGGGCCGCGTGGATCGGCTTCACCCTCGACGAGGACTGCCTCGACGACATCCTCGACTGGACGGCCGCCGGCGGCCCGGGCGTCGCCCCGCCCCCGGCCACCCTCGCCCTCCAGATGATCGACCCGCCGAAGAACTGAGCCGGGCCCGGATCGCGGTCGTCTCAGACGGCGATCCGGTGCTCGCCCGCGTACACGTTCATGTCGGGCCCCCGCAGGAAGCCCACCAGCGTCAGCCCGGTCTCGGCGGCCAGGTCGACGGCGAGCGAGGACGGCGCCGAGACGGCCGCGAGCACCGGGATGCCGGCCATCACGGCCTTCTGCGCCAGCTCGAAGGAGGCCCGTCCGGACACGAGCAGGACGACCCGTTCCAGCGGCAGCAGCCCCTCCCGCAGGGCCCGGCCGACCAGCTTGTCCACGGCGTTGTGCCGGCCGACGTCCTCCCGGACGTCCAGCAGCTCGCCCTCCTCGGTGAAGAGCGCCGCCGCGTGCAGGCCGCCGGTCGTGTCGAAGACCCGCTGCGCGGCCCGCAGCCGGTCGGGCAGCCCGGACAGCAGCGCGGGGGAGAGTCGTACGGGGGGAGTGTCGGCGATCGGGAAGCGCGCCGTGGTGCGGACCGCGTCCAGGCTGGCCTTCCCGCACAGGCCGCACGACGAGGTGGTGTAGACGTTCCGCTCCAGACTGATGTCCGGGACGGCCACGCCGGGCGCGAGCTGCACGTCCACGACGTTGTACGTGTTGCGGCCATCCTCCGTCGCCCCCGCGCAGTAGACGATGTTCCGCACGTCCGAGGCGGCCGCGAGGACCCCCTCGCTGACCAGGAAACCGGCCGCGAGCGCGAAGTCGTCGCCCGGGGTGCGCATGGTGATGGCGATCGGGCGCCCGTTCAGCCGGATCTCCAGCGGCTCCTCCGCCACCAGGGTGTCGGGCCGCGCGGTGACCGCACCGCCCCGGATCCGCAGCACGCGCCGTCGCTCGGTGACCCGACCCATCGTGACCGTTCTCGTTTCTCTCCGCCGTGACGGCCGGGAAGGCCCCGGCCGGGCCATTCTCCTCCACCCGCACCGGCGTCACACGCGGACCGGCACCGGCCGGAGCCCCCGCCCCCACCAGGGACGTTGTCACGGTCGACCAAGCGGTACGGGTGAATCTTGGTGGTTTACGTCACCTGTTACCCATCAGTCGCTGGCAAGACTGGGGGATCCTGCCGCCGAACGAACCACCTAGGGGGTCCCGGGTATGACGGGCACTCGCATCGCCGCGCTCGGGCACTATCAGCCCGCCAAGGTGCTGACCAACCACGATCTCGCCGAGATCGTCGACACCGACGACGCGTGGATCACCAGCCGGGTCGGCATCCGCACCCGGCACGTCGCCGGCCCCGACGAGCCGGTCGACGAGCTCGCCGCCCACGCGGCCGGCAAGGCCCTCGCCGCGGCCGGTCTCGCCCCCGGCGACATCGACCTGGTCCTGGTCGCCACCTCCACCGCGATCGACCGCTCCCCGAACACGGCCGCCCGGGTCGCCGCCCGCCTCGGGATGGCCTCGCCCGCCACCATGGACCTCAACGTGGTGTGCGCCGGCTTCACGCACGCCCTCGCCACCGCCGACCACGCCGTGCGGGCCGGCGGCGCCCACCGGGTCCTGGTGATCGGCGCCGACAAGATGACGGCCGTGACCGACTGGACGGACCGCACCACCTGCGTCCTCACCGGCGACGGCGCGGGCGCCGCGATCGTCGAGGCGGTCGAGGACGCGGACGCGGGCGACGCGCCCGGCATCGGGCCGGTGCTCTGGGGCTCGGTCCCGGAGATGGGCCACGCCGTCCGCATCGAGGGCACCCCGCCCGTCTTCGCGCAGGAGGGGCAGTCCGTGTACCGCTGGGCCACCCAGCAGCTCCCCGCGCTCGCCCGCAGGACCTGCGAGCGCTCCGGCGTCGCCCCCGAGGACCTCGCCGGCGTCGTCCTGCACCAGGCCAACCTGCGGATCATCGAGCCGCTGGCCGCGAAGATCGGCGCCGTCAACGCGATCGTCGCCCGCGACGTCGTCGACTCCGGCAACACCTCGGCCGCCTCCATCCCGCTCGCCCTCGCCAAGCTGGTCGAGCGCGGCGAACTCCCCTCCGGCGCCCCCGTCCTGCTCTTCGGCTTCGGCGGCAACCTCTCGTACGCCGGCCAGGTCGTCCGCGTCCCCTGAGGCCGTGCGCCCGGCGCGCGGTCCGGACCCTCCGTTCGGCGGCGCGCCGGTGGCGGCGCGCCGGGGGCGGACCTAGCTTCGATCACGGTGAGGGTCGTTTCGTCCCGTACGCGGAATCGCTCCGCGTCCGAGCCCTCGTGTGAACCGGAGGACCGCCCATGCGCGCGATACGTGCCGCTTCCGCCGCCCTGCTCGGTGCCGTCCTCGCGGCCGCGGCCGCGCCGGCCGCCCTGGCGGACGAGGGCGAACGCGGCATCACGTCGTTCGGCTTCTCCGTCACCCCGGCGACGATCGCCCCGGGCGGCACCGTGACCCTCACCTCCGAGGGGTGCGAGGTGCCGTCGGTGACCGTCACCTCCGGCGTCTTCGACACCGTGACCCTCACCGAGGGCCGCCCGGGCACCGCGACCGTCGACGTCGACGCCAAGGCGGGTGCCCAGTACGAGATCACCTTCGACTGCAAGGGCGAGCGCGGCACCGCACCCCTCACCGTCGCCCCGGCCGAGCCCCGGCCGAAGCCGGACGACCACCAGGAGGGCCTGCCCGCCACGGCCCACAAGGGCGTGAAGGCCGGTTACGGCACCGCCGCCTCGGCTCCCGGCTCCGAAGGGCTCGGCACGGCCGAGGTCGTCACCGGCGTCCTGCTCATCGCCGGCGCGCTCGGCGCCGCCGTCGCCCTGACCCGCCGCCGCGACTCCGGCGGCCACGCCTGACGGCCGGGACCCGGGGGGCCTGAGACGGCCCCTCCGACCCGGTGTGACGAGGTCCGGGACGGAGGGGCGCCATACGCGGGGGACGCTGCCGAGGAGGGCGGGACGTGGGGCGGTCGTACGGTGCGGAACGCCCGGCGGGCCCGGAGCGGACCGACGGTGCCACGCCGTCCCGCGCCGCCGGGTGGCTCCGCGGGGCCGAACGGCCCCAGGGCGCCGGACGGCACGGCGCCTGGGGCCTCGTCGCCGTCGCCCTCCTCGTCGGGGTCCACCTCGTGCGCGGGGGCGCGGACGAGCTCCGCGCCGACGGTCCGCCGCAGCCCCTCGCCGCCGCCGCGCCCCGCGGCGCCGCCCGCGCCGACGCCTCCCTGTTCGCCCCGGCCGCCGCCCCCGGCCCGCTCCCGGCGTCGGCCCCGCTCCGGGTCCGCGTCCCCGCCGTCCGCATCGACGCCCCCGTCACCGCCGTCGGCCTCGACGCCGACGGCTGGATCGAGCCCCCGCCGCCCCGGGACGACCGTGTCGCGGGCTGGTTCACCGGGGCGGTCACCCCCGGCGAGCGCGGCACCGCCGTCGTCGTCGGCCACGTCGACACCCCCGGCGGCCGCGCGGTCTTCTACGACCTCGGCGCGGTCTCGCGGGGGCAGCGCGTCGAGATCGCCCGGCGCGACGGACGCACCGCCGTCTTCGCCGTCTACGGCGTCGAGCTCGTCTCCAAGGAGGACTTCCCCGCCGAACGGGTCTACGCCGACTCCGGGCGTCCGGAGCTGCGCCTGATCACCTGCGGCGGAGTCTTCACCGAGGAGAGCGGCTACGCCGGCAACGTCGTGGTCTCCGCCCGCCTCGTCGAGGTGCGCTGACCGCCCGACCTGACGGACTCCCCGTGAAGCATTGGCCTGGACCGCGTCCGGGTCGTCAGGGTGGGCCCGCGGAGCCGGCGTCGGGGGGCGTCCGGCTCCCACCCCGGCCCTCCGCACCGCCCGGCGCCCCGTACCGCCCGCCGCTGCTGCCGGCCTCGCCCTCGACGGGCGCTCCCACCCCCGCCACCAGGCATTTCGCGGATCCTTCCCGCGCCGGCCCACACCCTGCGTACGACCGTGAGCACGCATCGTGCGCACCACCGGACAAATCGCAGCGAATCGCAGGTGCCGGCCTTCCTCCACCCCACTGACCACGGAAAACGCTGGTGAACGGCACCTCAAACCCCTGGTAGAGTTACATCTGTCGCCGCGAGGGAAACCGAGAAGCGACAGACACCTTGTCCGGGTGGCGGAATGGCAGACGCGCTAGCTTGAGGTGCTAGTGCCCTTTATCGGGCGTGGGGGTTCAAGTCCCCCCTCGGACACCACACGAAAAGTGCCGGTCGATCTCGTATCGACCGGCACTTCTCGCATGTCCGGAGGCGGGAGTGCCGGGCTCCGTGCCCTCGCCTCCGGGCACGGTCATCCGGCGCTCTTGCGTGCCACGACCAGCCGGCAGCGCGGGCTGCCGTCGTCGCGGCGGCCGAGGGTGTCGACCGGGACCAGGGTGACGTCGAAGCCGGCGTCCGTCAGACGGGTGCGGACGTCCGCGAGGCGGAAGGTCCGGTAGTACATGACGAAGGGGGGACGCCAGACGGCGTTCCTGACGCGCATGACGGCGTCGAAGCCCCACAGGGTCCAGTAGAGGCGGGAGCCGACGCGGGGCGGGGCGGGCAGCGGGAAGGCGAAGGTGCCGCCGGGGCGGAGCGAGGCGTGCACCCGGCCGAAGAGGGTGCGCTGGTCGGCCGGGAGGAAGTGGCCGAAGGCACCGAAGCTGACCGCCAGGTCGAAGACGGGGGCGAAGGGCAGGGCCAGGGCGTCGGCGCGCACCAGGTCGGCGTCGGGGTGGGCGGCGCGGGCCCGGGCGAGCATCCCCGCACTGAAGTCGACGCCGGTGACCCGGCCCGCGCAGACGGAGCGCAGCACCCCGAGCCCGGCGCCCGTGCCGGTGCAGACGTCGAGCCCCGAGTCGAAGGGGCCCAGGGACTCCAGGGTGCGGGCGACGGCCGTGAGGAGGCGGTCGGAGGTGCGGAACGGGGTGGCGTCGAAGGAGTCGGCGAGCAGGTCGTAGCCGTGCTCGACGGAGGACAGCGCCTGGACGGTCAGTTCGCGGAGGCGGGGACCCTGCGGGGTGAACATGGTTCCGACCCTATGCCGTGCGGGTCCTGCGGCGTCAGAGCGCGCTGCCCACCGGCGGCGCCGGCCAGGCGGGGGCGATCCCGGTGAGCTGGCAGACCAGCAGGTACAGCGGGATCGGCGGGGTGTAGGGGGAGACCCCGTCGGGGTGGTGGATGAGGCGCGGACCCCGGTCGGGGATCTCTGCGCCGGGGGCGTAGCAGGCGGGCAGCGGCCAGGCGAGGTCCAGGTCCGAGCGGGCCGGGACGAGCCACCACCACCAGTCGGAGTCGGCGTAGACGCAGCCCTTGGCGGGGAGGCGCGAGAGGATCTTGAAGCCGAAGCGGGCGGGGACGCCGACGGCGTCGCAGCCCAGTCCCGTGTGGAGGCCGACGGGGACGGCGAGGCGGGTGGCGGCGAGTTCGTCGGAGCCGAGGGTCCGGGCGCCGGGCGAGGCCGAGCCGAGGGGCCGGGGGTGCGGTCCGCGGGCGTCCGCGCCGGTGCGCTGCCACGGGACGGTCTCCGGCGGCTTGCGGGCCGAGCGCGGGAGCATGCGGGTGGCCATCGACCTCAGCACGGTTCCCCCATGCCGTGGGCGAGTTCCGCCCAGACGACCTGGGCCGTGCCGTGACCGGTGCGGTCGGCGCCCCAGGCGGAGCAGAGGGCGTCGACGATGAGGAGGCCGCGTCCGCGCTCCTCCTCGCCGCAGTCGCGTATGCGGGGGTCGGCGGGGCCGCCCTCGTCGCGCACGGAGACGCGCAGGGTCTCCTCGTCCTCGCGGAGCTCGCAGACGACGCGGTCGCTGGCGGTGTGCACGACGGCGTTGGTGACGAGTTCGGAGACGACCAGGGCGACGGTGTCGCGGATCTCGGGGCCGCAGCCCCAGAGTATGAGGCGTTCCTCGGCGAGCCGGCGGGCGCGTGCGACGGACGAGGTGAGCGCCGGGAGCTCGAAGGCGAAGCGGCGGACGGGATCGGTGTGCTGCTGTGGGCGCGGGGCCATGACCCGAGGGGCTCGCGGGCTCATGAGACCTGAGGGCTGCGCGTTACCAGAAGCCACGACCGGTTCCTCACAACAGTGGGCAGGACTGCCGTACGGCGCTGTCGCCGTGGGCGCGACGGCGCACGGCGGCAGCGTGTACTGGTTCACCGGAACACTGTCCTCCTGGTTCGGACACTTGGCAAGTGGCACTCTGGAAATTGCAGAGTGCCTTGTTCTCACCGGCCCGGCTTCGTGGCACACTCGTCGAAACAGCGCGTCGGGGAGGTCTGAGAGTGAGCGAGCCGCGGTCCGCCCCCACGGTGGGACAGGTCGTTCTCGGCAGGCGTCTGCAGGATCTGCGGGAGCGGGCCGGCCTGAAGAGGGAAGAGGCCGCGAAGATCCTCCGGGTGGCCCCGGCCACCGTCCGGCGGATGGAGACCGCCGAGGTCGCGCTGAAGATCCCGTACGTCCAGCTCCTGCTCAAGGAGTACGGGATCACGGACTCCGAGGCCGAGGGCTTCATCGCCCTCGCGGAGGAGGCCAACCTCCCCGGCTGGTGGCAGCGGTTCCACGACGTGCTGCCCGGCTGGTTCTCCATGTACGTGAGCCTGGAGGGGGCGGCCAGCCTCATCCGGGCCTACGAACCCCAGTTCGTGCCCGGTCTCCTCCAGACCGAGGCGTACGCCCGTGCCATTCTGCGCAGCGGGGCGGTCGGTGGCGGCAGCGATGCCGGCAAGGACGAGGACGCCGAGCGCCATGTAGCCCTACGGATGGAGCGCCAGTCCCTGCTCACCAGGGAGGACGCCCCGAAGTTCTGGGTGATCATGGACGAGACGGTGTTCCGCCGACCGGTCGGCGACGGGCCCGAGGTGATGCGCGACCAGCTCGACCGGCTGCTCGAAGCGTCCGAGTCGCCGAACGTCACCCTGCAGATCGCGGAGTTCGCGTCCGGCCACCACCCCGGCACCTACGGACCGTTCGTCCTCTTCCGCTTCGCCATGCCCGAACTGCCGGACATGGTCTACAGCGAGTACCTGACCGGCGCGGTCTATCTCGACGCGCGTCCAGAGGTGGCATCCCACCTGGAGGTCATGGACCGCATGGCGGCTCAGGCCGCGACTGCACAACGCACGAAGGAGATTCTCCGGAATCTCCGCAAGGAGCTGTGAATGGATCGCATATACAACGGCATGCCCGCCGCCGAGCTCGGTGCCGAGGGTTGGCACAAGCCCTGGAGCGGCGGGAACGGGGGCAACTGCGTCGAGGCCATGAAGCTGGCCGACGGCAGAGTCGCCGTGCGACAGTCCGCAGACCCTGAAGGACCAGCGCTCATCTACACGCACGGGGAGATCGCCGCTTTCATCCAGGGCGCCAAATCCGGTCAGGCTGACTTTCTGCTCACCTGAACCCTTCCGTCCCACCCCTACCATCGCGTAACTCTTGCTGTAGTGCCAGCCGTTCATCCCGACCAGGAGAGCCGATGACCCAGGAACCCGCAGCCCCACACGGCGGACTGCAGATCGACACCAGCAAGCCGCATCCCGCGCGGATGTACGACTGGTTCCTGGGCGGCAAGGACAACTACCCGGTCGACGAGGCGATGGCGCGCCAGCTGCTCACCGTCGACGCCCGGGGCCGGGACATGGCCCGCGTCAACCGGGCCTTCATGCACCGCGCCATCCGCTGGCTGAGCGCCCACGGCGTCCGGCAGTACCTGGACGTCGGCACGGGCATCCCGACCGAGCCCAACCTGCACCAGATCGCGCAGGAGGCCGCGCCGGAGTCCCGCATCGTCTACTGCGACAACGACCCGATCGTGCTCGCGCACGCGGCCGCTCTGCTGCGCTCGACCCCGGAAGGGGCCACCGAGTACATCCAGGCGGACGCCCGGGAGCCCGAGGTCATCCTCGAAAGGGCCGGAAAGGTCCTTGATTTCGACCAGCCCATCGCGCTGTCGATGCTCGCCCTGCTGCACTTCGTCGGGGACGAGGACGGTGCGTACGAACTGGTCGCCAAGATCGTCGAGAAGCTCGCGCCGGGCAGCTACCTCGTCCTCTCCCACGTCACCGGGGACTTCGACCCCGAGGGCGCGGAGAAGGCGAGTGCCATGTACCGGGCGCGCGGGCTGACCCTGCGGCCCCGCTCGCGCGACGAGCTGGCCGCGTTCTTCACGGGCATGGAGTTCGTCGAGCCCGGTGTCGCGCTCACCGCGGAGTGGCACCCGGAGCTGGGCGAGCCCGTCCCGGTCCAGGGCGACGACCCGATCCCCGGGTGGGCCGGCGTGGCCCGCAAGCTCTGACCCCGACCGTACGGAGCACCGGAAGGGCCCGTGGACCGCACCCCGGTCCACGGGCCCTTCCGTCGTTCCCGCGCCCCGAGACGACCTACGGCCGCACGAGCGTCACCAGGAAGCTCCGCGCGCGCCCCACGTTCCCGGCGGCGTCGATCGTCCGGTACTCGACGGTGTGGGTGCCGAGGTCGGGGGTGGCGTCATCCCAGGGCACCGCGCGCGACCGCCCCAGCTTCCCGTACACCAGGTCGTCGATCACGGTGCCGCCGGGCGAGAACAGGAACGGGGCGTCGGCGTCCGTCGGCCAGCCGTAGTACGTGTACCAGCCGTCGCCGTCCACCCTGAACTGGCTGACGACGGCCCCCTCCTGGTCGTCCCGCGCGGTCAGCCGCAGCGTGAAGGGGCCGTCGTAGACGTACTCCACGGGGCGGCCCGGACGGTCCACCGTGCGCAGCGGCGTGGACAGCGTGTACGAGGCCGTCGCCGGGCGGGCGTCCACCGTCCACTCCAGCACCTCGGCGGTGCCGGGGACGCGCGCGGTCAGCGTGTGCGTCCCGGGGGAGAGGCGCAGCGAACCCAGGTCCAGATCACGGTCGTTGCGGTCCGCGGGGCGGACGGGCCGGCCGTCGAGGCGCCAGTGGACGGCCGGCACGCGGTCGGCCGGACGGGTGGTGTCCGCGTGGACGACGGACCGGGCGCCGACCGGTCTGCCGGTGGGGGTGTGCCCGGTGAAGGCGGGACGCACCGGCTCCGCCCGGGTGGTCAGGGAGGGGTCCACCGTCCAGCCGACGGTACGGGTCAGCGCGTGCGAGGCCCGCAGCGCCGGGTCGCGGACGAACGGCGTCGGATCGGTGACCGTCGCCGTGAGCGCGTGCTCACCGGGGGAGAGGCCGAGGCGCCGCAGGTCGACGGAGCGCGCGCCGCGCGTGGGCAGGATACGGCCGTCCAGCCGCCAGGTGACGGAGAGCGCGCCGCCCACCGGGTGCAGGGTCTCCACCCACACGACCCGGTCCGCCCCGACGGGCGCCGCGTTCGGCGTGTGGTCCTGCACGAGGTCGACCTTCGCCGACACGGCCCCGACCATCACCTCGCGCTCCACCTGGTCGAAGGAGTACCCCAGGGTCTTCATCAGCGAGTGGCGGCTCGGGCGCCAGACGCCCCCCGTGCTGTACAGGCCGCCCTCGAAGCGGCCGATCCGGCCGCCGGACTCGCTCTCCTCGCCCAGCCAGCGCCACCACTTGGCCCGCTGCTCCCGCATCCGCTCCTCCGTCAGGAGGGTGTGGTGGGCGGAGGCGGGCTCGGGACCGGAGTACGCCTCGCCCGGCACTCCCCGCGCGTAGTAGTCGTACTCGTCCTGGAGGCCGCCGAGCGAGTGGCCGATCTCGTGCGGGGTGATGAGCGCGGAGAGCGCGTTGCCGCCGGAGGCGGTGGCGTAGCCGCCGCCCGCGCCGCCGTAGGTGGAGCTGTGGGCGAGCGCCACGATCTGCCGGTTGGCCCGGGTCGTGCCCGGGACGAGATCGGCCAGCGCCGCTGCCTTGCGGCTGTCGACGGTGAGGAGCCGCTGCACGCTCGCCGGGTTGCAGCCGCCCCAGAAACCCATGTCGAGCGCGGTGTCGCGGGCAGGGGCGGTCAGCGCCGGGTCGCAGTCCACCCCGGACTCGGCCGAAGGGGCCTCCACCGCCCACACGTTGACGTACGAGCGGTAGGAGGCGAAGGGCTCGATGCTCCACAGCGTGTTCAGGTGGCGTTCCAGGTCGGCGCGGAAGGCCGGCATCTCCGCCGCCGTGTAACCGTCGCCCATGAAGACCAGGTTGAACCGCCGGTCGGCGGGCCCGGTCGTCTGGACGGGGACGACGACGGGACCGTCACCGGTCGTCGGGGTCTCCGCGGCCGCCGGTCCCGCTCCCACGAGTCCGGCGGCCAGCAGACAGACCGCGACGAGCCTGGCCAGGCCTCTGCGTGCTCCGTTGCGCTGTGAGGTCATGGGGCGCGAGCCTAGGCCGCGCCCCCGGTGTCGTAAAGGTGTTCGCCGGCCGTACGGCTCGGCGACGGTTCAGTGCCGCAGATACGCCAGACCCGGGTGCTCCGCGCGGTAGCCGTCCACCAGCCGGCGGGCCAACGCCACCGAGTCGACGAGCGGGTGCAGGGCGAACGCCTTCACCGCCGTCGCCCGCGAACCGCTCTCCGCCGCGGCGAGGACCTCCCGTTCGACCGCCTTGACCGCGGTCACCAGACCGACGGCGTGGTACGGCAGCGGGGACGCCGCCATCGGGTGGGCGCCGTTCGCGTCGACCGAGCAGGGCACCTCGACCACCGCGTCCGCGTCGAGCGCGGCCAGCGTCGAGCCGTTGCGCACGTTGAGGATCAGGGTGGCCCGCTCGTCCCGGGCGATCGCCCGCATCAGCGCCAGCGCCACCTTCTCGTAGCCGCCGGACTCCAGGTCCTCCTCGTCCCGCTCGCCGGTCCCGGCCGCCTCCCGGTTGGCGGCCATGTACGTCGCCTCCCGGTCGGCGAGCGTCCGGTGCCAGGCGTCCAGGGCCGACACCTCCGGCCTGCCCGTCTCCCGGTAGAAGCCGGCCTGCTGGTCGCGGAGGTAGGCGCCCCGCGTCCGCTCGGCGCTCCGGTAGGCGTGCACCGCCTCCCGGTTGAAGTAGTAGTAGTGCAGGTACTCGTTGGGGACCGCGCCCAGCGAGCGCAGCCACTCCGGGCCGAAGAGGCGGCCCTCCTCGAAGGAGCCGAGCGCCGCCTCGTCGGCCAGCAGCTCCGGCAGCAGGTCCCGGCCGCCGACCCGCAGACCGCGCAGCCAGCCCAGGTGGTTGAGGCCCACGTAGTCGATCCACGCCTCGTCCGGGTCGGCGCCGAGGACGCGGGCGACCCGGCGGCCCAGCCCCACCGGGGAGTCGCAGATGCCGACCACCCGCTCGCCGAGGATCCGCGCCATCGCCTCGGTGACCAGGCCCGCCGGGTTGGTGAAGTTGATGACCCAGGCGTCCGGGGCGAGCGCGGCGGTCCGGCGGGCGATGTGCACCGCGACGGGCACGGTCCGCAGGCCGTACGCGATCCCGCCCGCTCCCACCGTCTCCTGGCCGAGGACGCCCTCGGCCAGGGCGATCCGCTCGTCGGCCGCCCTGCCCTCCAGACCGCCCACCCGGATGGCGGAGAACACGAAGTCGGCCCCGCGCAGCGCCTCGTCCAGGTCCGTCGTCGCCGTCACGACGGGCGCGTCCGGCACCCCGGCGCCCTGCTCCGCGAGGACCCGGGCGATGGCCGTCAGCCGGGCCGCGTCGAGGTCGTACAGGGTCACGTGGGTGACCCGCCCCTCGGCGTGGTCGCCGAGGAGGGCGCCGTACACCAGCGGCACCCGGAATCCGCCGCCTCCGAGAATCGTCAGTTTCATGGTCGTACGCTACTCGCGCCCCGTTCGGGGGCAGCGGGACCGCGGGCCGGTGTCCACGGGGCCGTCCACATGCCGGGCGCCGGGGGCGCACCCGCCGTGGGGGAGAATGGCGGCATGTCCCGACGCAAGACCCGCCCCCGCACGGCCCCCGCCGCCGCGCCCGCCGTGACCGCGGCCTCCCCCTGCCCGTGCGGCCTCGACGCGGCCTACGGCGCCTGCTGCGGCCGGTTCCACGCGGGCACCGCCGGCACGGCGCCCACCGCCGTCCTCCTCATGCGCTCCCGCTACTGCGCCTTCGTCGTCCGCGACGCCTCCTACCTGCTGCGCACCTGGGCGCCGGAGACCCGGCCGGACGACGTCGACTTCGACCCGTCGCTGCGCTGGGCCGGGCTGGAGATCGAGGACACCACCGAGGGCACCGCCTTCCACCGGCATGGCACCGTCACCTTCACGGCGCGCTACGCGCACGGCGGCGAGCAGGGCGCCCTGCACGAGCGGAGCCGGTTCGCCCGCCACGAGGGCGCCTGGGTGTACGTGGACGGCGACTTCCCGGAGTAGCCCGCCGGCGCGGGGGCCGGCGGGCGGGCCGGCCTCAGCGGACGGTGGCCACGGCCCGGTCCGCCGGGCTCTTCCTCGGGATCCCCTGGGCGAGGTCCTCGGCGACGATCCGCTTGGCGATGGCGTCCGTCGCCACCCGCAGCTCGGGCCCGCTGGGCCGGCCGCGCTCCTGCTCGACCGTGTCGGAGAGCCAGTCGCCCCACGCGTGCGTGATGACGTCGGCCTCGCGCCGGCCGGCCGCCGTGTGCGAGAGCAGGTTCCCGTCGCGGGTGAGGTACCCCTCCTCGACCATCCGCTCGAAGACGGGCAGCAGGACCTCCGGCGGGACCCGGCGACCGGCGGCCACCAGTCCGAGGCTGGCGTGCCCGACGGTGCGGGTGTACAGCTCGACCTGCATCACGGCCCAGGCTCCCGCCGTGTCGAGGCGGGTGTCGGAGTCGGCCACGATCCGGCGGACGGTGTCCATGTCGGTGCGGCGCAGGATGCGGGCCACGGACAGCTCCAGGAGCTTGGCCGAGTCGCCGGCCGTGGTGGGAGAACCGAAGCCCTCGCCCATGTCGGGGGCGGCCTGGCGGGCCGAGTCGCGCAGGGTCACCTGCTTGAGGAAGAGCGCCACCACGAAGCCGACGGCCGCGACCGGCACGGTCCAGAGGAACACGGTGTGGAGGGTGTCGGCGTACGCCTGCACGATCGGCTCGGCCACCGCGGGCGGCAGCCCGTGCACCCCGGCCGGGCTCTGCGACGCCTGCACGAGACCGGCCGGGTCGACGCCGAGGCCCTCTGCGACGACCGCCGCCTCGCCGACCCCCCGCGCCAGGTTGGGTCCCAGGGAGTTCACGTAGATCGTGCCGAAGACGGCGGTGCCGAAGGAGCTGCCCAGCGTCCGGAAGAAGGTGACCCCGGAGGTGGCGGTGCCGAGGTCGGCGTAGTCGACGGTGTTCTGCACGGCGATGGTCAGCACCTGCATGCACAGGCCGATGCCGACGCCCAGCACGAACATGTAGAGCGACGCGAGCCAGGTGCCGGTCTCGGGGCCCATGAGCGAGAGCAGGAAGAGACCGACCCCCATCACCAGACAGCCGACGATGGGGAAGATCCGGTAGTGGCCGGTCTTGCTGACGACGTTGCCGCTGAAGATCGACGCGATGAGCAGGCCGACGACCATCGGCAGGGTGCGGATGCCGGAGACCGTGGCGGAGTCCCCGTCGACGTACTGGAGGTAGGTCGGCAGGAACGTCATGGCGCCGAGCATGGCGAAGCCGACCACGAAGCTGAGCACCGAGCAGACGGTGAAGACCGGGTTCGAGAACAGCCGCATGGGCAGCATGGGTTCGGCCGCCCGGGTCTCCACCCAGCAGAAGAGCGCCAGCGCCACGAAGCCGCCGACGAAGAGCCCGATGATGACGCCCGACGTCCAGGCGTACTCGTTGCCGCCCCAACTGGTCGCCAGGATCAGGGCGCTGGAGCCCACGGCGACCAGCGCGATGCCCGCGTAGTCGATGACGGGGCGGCTCGCCGAGCGCACCGAGGGGATCGTGCGGGCGGCGGCGATCACGACGAGGATCGCGATGGGCACGTTGACGTAGAAGGCCCAGCGCCAGGTCAGGTGGTCGGTGAACAGACCGCCGAGGAGCGGGCCGATGACGGTGGAGACGCCGAACACGGCCCCGATCGCGCCCTGGTACTTGCCCCGCTCGCGCAGCGGGATCACATCGGCGATGAGCGCCATCGAGGTGACCATCAGACCGCCGGCGCCCACGCCCTGGAGGCCGCGCCAGACGATCAGCAGCGTCATGTTGGTGGCGAGACCGCAGAGGAACGAGCCGGTGATGAAGACGATCGCCGAGATCTGGAAGATCACCTTGCGGCCGAAGAGGTCGCCGAACTTGCCGACGAGGACGGTCGCGACCGTCTCGGCGAGCAGATAGGCGGTGACCACCCACGACATGTGGGCGGCGCCGCCCAGGTCCGAGACGATGGTCGGCAGGGCGGTGCCGACGATGGTCTGGTCGAGGGCGGCCAGGAGGACGCCCAGCATGATCGTGCCGAAGACGATGTTGCGGCGGCGGCTGTCGAGCACGGGTGGCTCGGTGGCGGCCGGGGGCGCGGGCGCTGCGTCGCTGGTCGTGGTCACTCTCGCAGCGTCACACCGGCGCCGCGGGCGTGCCTCCGGGGGACGGCCGAACAGGTGGACCCCGCCGGCCCTCCGTCAGGGGGTGACGGGCAGCTGGGGGTGGTGCTTGGCCAGGATCTTGTTGGCCCGGGCCAGCGCGGCCAGGGCGTGCTCGCGGTCCGCCCGGTCCTCCGCGCAGAGCGGTCCGCGGAACCGGTACACCTCACGCGCCGCGCAGTCCGCGTCGACCTCGGCCTGGAGGACGTGCAGCGGGAGACAGGAACCGATCATCGCGGCCACACGGTCGGGAATCGGGACGGGTACGAGGGGCGAGGGCGAGGTGATCACGGGTCAGTCCTAGTCGGTCCGGGAAGAGTGCGGAAGGTTCTCCACTCCATACGTACCGGATCGCGGTACAGGTTCCGGTACGGCTCGGTCGCGACGGCGTGACAGCGCGCTGGGCGCCCGCTCGAACACCGTGGCACCGCCGGCGCCGACCGCCCCGCGGCGGCGCCCCGCGGCGCGGACGTTCCCGCAGGTGCGGGGCGCGCCCGCCCGCCCGGCTTTCCGTACCGTCCCTGCGTATCGCTCGGGCGCCGGTCGAACGGAGCGTCGGTGCGGGGGTGTTGACCCGCCTTGATCGTCCGGGGAATGTGAAGGATCTCACTCCCCGGTCAAGAAGCTTCCCGTCGGGTCGGAGGTGTGCCTCCGGCGGCTCCGCGGGGCCCGTGGAGCCACCGGGACCCATGGGGCGTCAGGCGCCCCCTAGGTGAGGATCTCGGACAGATCGTACGAGACCGGCTCCTCCAGCTGTCCGTAGCCGCAGGACTCCGGCGTCCGGTCCGGGCGCCACCGCTTGAACTGCGCCGTGTGGCGGAAGCGGTCGCCCTCCATGTGGTCGTAGCCGACCTCGCAGACCCGCTCCGGCCGCAGTGCCACCCACGACAGGTCCTTCTTGCCCGACCAGCGGCTCGGCGCCCCGGGCAGCCGCGCTCCCTGGTGGGCGGCCTCCTCGGTCCAGGCCGCCCAGGGGTGCCCGTCCGGCGGATCCATCCGGAGCGGTTCCAGCTCCTCGATCAGCTCGGCCCGCCGCCGCGCGGTGAACGCCGCGCAGACGCCGACGTGCTGGAGGGCGCCCTCGTCGTCGTGGAGGCCGAGCAGCAGGGAGCCGACCACCGGGCCGCTCTTGTGGAAGCGGTAGCCGGCCACCACCACGTCGGCGGTCCGCTCGTGCTTGATCTTGTACATGAGGCGGGCGTCCGGACGGTACGGCAGGTCCAGCGGCTTGGCGATCACCCCGTCCAGGCCCGCCCCCTCGTACTGCTCGAACCAGCGGGCGGCGAGGGCCGCGTCCCGGGTCGCCGGCGCGAGGTGGAGCGGCGCGTCCACCCCGTCGAGGATCCGCTCCAGCGCGGTCCTCCGCTCGCTCAGCGGGACGTCGAGGAGCGCCACCTCGCCCAGGGCGAGCAGGTCGAAGGCGACGAACCGGGCCGGGGTGGTCTCGGCGAGCATCCGGACCCGGGAGGCGGCCGGGTGGATCCGCTCGGTCAGCCGGTCGAAGTCGAGGTGCCCGTCGCGCTCGATCACGATCTCCCCGTCGACCACGCACCGCTGCGGCAGCCGGTCCGCGAGCGCCTCGACGAGTTCGGGGAAGTACCGCGTGAGGGGCTTGCCCGTACGGCTGCCGATGACCAGCTCCGCGCCGTCCCGGTGCACGATCGCGCGGAAACCGTCCCACTTGGCCTCGTACTGCATCCCGGGCGGGATCCGCTTGACCGCCTTGGCGAGCATCGGTTTCACGGGCGGCATCACCGGAAGATCCATAAGGCGATTGTCCGGTATGCGGGAGTTGTCGGCGAGCCCTAGGCTGACCCGCATGGCAGGCAAGGCGGCAGCGGTGGAACTCGAAGTCGGCGACCGGACCGTGAAGGTCTCCCACCCCGACAAGGTGTACTTCCCCGAACCGGGCTACACCAAGATGGACGTCGTCCAGTACTACCTGGCCGTCGGCGACGGTGTCACCCGCGCCCTGCGGAACCGCCCCACGACCCTGGAGCGCTACCCCGACGGGGTGACCGGCGAGTCCTTCTTCCAGAAGCGCGCCCCGAAGTACCTGCCGGACTGGATCCCGACGGCCCACATCACCTTCCCCAGCGGCCGGTCGGCCGACGAGATGTGCCCGACCGAGCCGGCGGCCGTCGTCTGGGCCGCCAACCTGGGGGCCGTCACCTTCCACCCCTGGCCGGTCCGCCGCGACGACACCGACCACCCCGACGAACTCCGCATCGACCTCGACCCGCAGCCCGGCACGGACTACGGCGACGCCGTCCGCGCCGCCCACGAGCTGCGGGCCGTCCTCGACGAGCACGGGCTGCGCGGCTGGCCGAAGACCTCCGGCGGCCGCGGCCTCCACGTCTTCGTGCCGATCACCCCCGAGTGGACGTTCACGCAGGTCAGGCGGGCGGCCATCGCCTGCGGCCGCGAGCTGGAGCGCCGGATGCCACAGGACGTCACCATCAAGTGGTGGAAGGAGGAGCGCGGCGAGCGGATCTTCGTCGACTACAACCAGACCGCCCGCGACCGCACCATCGCCTCCGCCTACTCCGTGCGCCCCCGCCCGCACGCGCCGGTCTCCGCGCCCCTGCGGTGGGAGGAGATCGACGACGCGGTGCCGCAGGACTTCGACATCAGGACGATGCCGGTCCGCTACGCCGAGGTCGGGGACGTCCACGCGGGCATGGACGAGGAGCGGTTCGGTCTGGAGTCGCTGCTCGAACTGGCCCGGCGCGACGAGGCGGAGCACGGCCTCGGCGACCTGCCCTACCCGCCCGAGTACCCGAAGATGCCGGGCGAGCCGAAGCGGGTGCAGCCGAGCCGCGCGAAGAAGAAGCCGCCGGAGGGGGACTGACGGCGACGGGGCTTCCCGGGGAGGGGGAAGGGGTCGGCGAGGCGGGCGGGGCGGCGCCTTCCGGGTCGGCGCCGCCCCGCCGTACGGCTGACCATAAAACAAGACGAACGGTCGTGCTAGCATTTTTCCCGTCACCAGGACGACCGAGGAGAACCGGCATGTACCCGATGGCTCCGCTCATGCGCACCACCCTGAACGCCGCCGCCCGCGTCGCCCCCGGACCGGCCGGCCGGCTCGCCTTCCACCTCTTCGTGCGCCCCCTCGGCCGCGCCCGGCTCAAGCCCGGGGAGCGGGAGCTCTTCGCCGCCGCGCGCACCGGACGCCTCCGGGTCCGCGGCAAGGAGGTCGTCACCTACGCCTGGGGCGACGGCCGGCGGCCCGTCCTCCTCGTCCACGGCTGGTCCTCGCGCGCCTCGCGCCTCACCGCCTTCGCCGAGGCGCTGCTCGCCCGCGGCTACAGCCCGGTCGCCTTCGACGCCCCCGGCCACGGGGAGTCACCCGGCCGGGCGAGCAACATCCTGGAGTACCGCGACGTCATCCGGGAACTGCACGCCCGGCACGGCGACTTCGACGCCGTCGTCGCCCACTCCTTCGGCGCCCTCGCCGCCCTCTTCGCCCTGCGCGACGGAATCCGCACCGGCCGCTTCGTGGGGATCGGCGCCGTCGGCTCCTTCGAGCTGCTGCTCGCCGGCTTCCGCGCCGGGCTCGGCGTCGACGAGCGCGTGATCCGGTGCATGCGCGACCACGTCGAACGCCGGCTGGCCCCGGACGAGCCCGGCGTCTGGGAGAGCTTCGGGGCCGACCGGCACGCCGCCGAACTCGGCGCGCCCGTCCTGCTGTTCCACGACGAGACCGACGACATGGTGCCGCTCGCGCAGGCCCGCCGGCTCGCCCGCGCCCACGGCGACCGCGCACGGCTGGTCGTCACCGACGGCCTCGGTCACCGCCGCATCCTCAAGGACCCCGAAGTCGTCGCCGCGGCCGTGGAGTTCGCGACCGGCGCCCCCGTGGAGACGATGGCCGCGTGTCCCGGGGGACAGGTGACGGCAGGCTGACCGGCCGCCGCCGCCCCACCGCGCCCGGGGTGCGGCGGCCTCAGCCCCGGTCGGCGAGCGCCGCCCGGCCCTGGTCCGTGGCCGACCCCCGGAGCCGGGCGGCGATGCCGCGCTCGGCGCGGGCGTAGGCCGAGGTCTCGCCGAGGAGGACGGACTGCGCGTTGGCGGCCTCCATGAGGGCGATCACCTCGAAGGCCAGCTGCTCCGCGTCCGCGTCCTCGGCGAGGTCCCCCGCGGTGCGGGCCTCCGCCAGCGACTGCTCCACATAGGCGCTCCAGTCGAGCCGGGTCCGGGCGACGGCGTCGTGGACCGGGCCCGTCCGGGCGTCGAACTCGGCCGCGACCGCGTAGAAGAAGCAGCCGCCGGAGAAGACCCGGCCCGAGGAGTAGGCCAGCCAGTTCCGGCACAGGCCGAGCACCCGCCCGACGCCCGGCGGCACGTCGGCGAGGGGGGTGACGACCTCGCGGGCGAAGACGGCGACCGCGGCGCGGATCGTGGCGAGCTGGAGCTCCTCCTTCGAACCGAAGAGGGCGAAGACGCCGCTCTTGCTCAGCGCGAGCTCGGTGGCGAGCCGTCCCAGCGACAGCCCTTCGAGCCCCTCGACGGAGGCGATGTCCATCGTCCGGCCGAGCACCAGCCGCCGGGTCTGGTTGCCGCGCTCGACGCGCCCGTCCGTCTTGGTCCCGGTGCCGCTTCCGCTGTCGCCGTTCATCCCTCCATCGTACTGAACGCACGACCGTGCGGGAATCTCCGTGCGGACGACAGGCCCTAGCCGGCCCGCTCGCCCGGGTCCCGCCGCTCCGCCGGGGTCAGGAGCAGCACCTCCAGGGCCCGGGCGCAGGACCGGGCCTGTGCCAGGTACCACTCCAGGCGCGCGTCGGTGATCAGCTCCGGGGTCGCGCGGACGGCCAGCGCGAAGCGCGCGTGCCCCGACCGCTCCATGACCGGCACGGCCACCGTCCGCACCCCGAGCGCCGACTCGCCGTCGTTCAGCGCGTACCCCGCCTCCCGGACGCGCGCCAGCTCGGCCGCCAGCGCGGGCGGTTCGACGATGGTCCGCTCGGTGAACGCGTACAGCGGCGGCAGCGAGTGCGGGCCGCCCTCGCCCGCCCGGGGCCACGCCAGCAGCACCTTCCCCAGGGCCGTCGAGTGCAGCGGCCGGCGCAGCCCCACCTTCGGCGTCACCGAACCGCCCGCCACGATCACCACGTGCGGACCGCTGCGCAGCGCCAGGTCGGCGGTGGCGCCGGTCCGTTCGGCGAGGTCCGACAGCTCCGGCGCCGCCA
Source organism: Streptomyces sp. NPDC104202 (assembly GCF_055584185.1). Lineage (NCBI taxonomy): Bacteria > Bacillati > Actinomycetota > Actinomycetes > Kitasatosporales > Streptomycetaceae > Streptomyces > Streptomyces sp. NPDC104202. The sequence continues at coordinate 150,822 of NZ_JBVJMN010000003.1, forward strand.
GGTGCAGCCCCCGCTGGTGGTACGACAGGCGCCCCAGCTCGGTCATCGCCGGGCCCAGCCGGTACCGGGCGGTCCGGGCGTCCTGTTCCAGGAAGCCCGCCCCGAGCAGCGTCCGTGCCAGCCGGTGCGCCGTCGAGGTGGAGAGCCCGAGCCGGCGCGCCAGGTCGGAGGCGCTCAGGTCGGGCCCGTTGTCGTGGAAACAGTGCAGCACATCCAGTGCGCGGCGGACCGCCTGGGCGCCCGCCGGGGGTCGGACGATGCCGGCCTCGGTCGTCATAGGGTTCGCTCCCCGTGGGTGATCGGGCCCCCACGCTCCCACATGGCGGGAGCCGAATCAGGGCCCCGGCCAGGTCGGAAACACTGCGTTCATGCGCAATCCCACATCGTGGGAGCCGAGTTGTGGACGCCCGGAGATCCGTGGCAAGGTTCCGGCCAACGCACCACAGGGACACCGAGCCGGAAGGGAGCAGCACCGTGACGCACGCAGGACGACGCACCGCGCTCCGCCCGTCCGCCGTCTTCCCCGTACCGCTTCCGCTCACCCGGCGCCGCCACATCGACCTGGCACGCGTCGCCGGTGCGGGCTGTCGCTGACCCCGTTCGCCGTCGGCCTTCCGCCCGGCACCCCGCGGGACCGACCGCGCCCCGCGCCCCCTCCCGCTGAGGGAACGCCACGCCGTGGCGTCTTTCGGCGCCGGGGCGCCGCCGCACCGCCGCCCGCCGCACAGGGGACCCTTTCCCACGCCGGCACCGGCATCCGCGGGACGCCGGCCGCCCTTCCGCGCCGAGACCTGCCCCCGCCGGTCCCGGCCGGTCCGCTCCTCGCCGGCACCGGCGCCCGCCACGGCGCCACCGGCCCCGCCCCCTCCGCCCCTTCACCGTGCCCCGGGCCGCGCCGCGCGCCGCGCCGCCGGGCACCCCGCCGACCGCGGGGTGCCCCGCGCGCCGCCGCCGTGCCCCGAGCCCCCTGACATCCCGGGATGCCCCCATGCCGCACGCCCCCGTTCCCGACACGCTCTGGTTCACCCGCTGCCCCGTCCCCACCGCCACCGGCGTCGCCGCCGACCGCGGCTGGCTGGCCGAGGAGTTCGCGCCGGACGGCATCGCCGTCCGCTCGCTCCAGGACGACGATCCCGGAGCCGACCGCGCGGCCCACTTCACCCACGCCCTGCCCGGACTCCTCCGCGAGGGCGGCAACGTGCCCGCGCTCTGGGCCCGTTCACGGGGAGAGCGCACCCGGCTCGTCGGACTCACCTGGATCGAGGAGCACCAGGCCGTGCTCGTCGCCCCCGGCTCCCCGGTGCGCGGCGCAGCCGCCCTGCGCGGCCTGCGCCTCGCCGTGCCCCGCCACCCCGTCCCCATCGACTTCTGGCGGGCGATGGCCCTGCGCGGCTTCGAGGGCGTCCTCGCCTCGGCCGGGTACGGACTCGACGACGCCGTCCTCGTGGACGTACCGGCCGACGGCCACCGCGGGCAGTGGGCCGCCGAGCTGGACGCCCTGCGGCGGGGCCAGGTCGACGCCGTCTACGTGAAGGGCGCCCTCGCCGTCGAGGCGGCCCGCCGCGCCGGGGCCGAGGTCGCCGTCGCCCTCGACGAACTCCCCGACCCCGCGCACCGCGTGAACAACGGCACCCCGCGCCCGCTCACCGTCCACCAGGACCTCCTGGACCGGCACCCCGAGCTGGTGGACCGCTTCCTCGCCGTCCTGCTCCGCGCCGCCGACTGGGCCGCCGACGAGCCCGCCGAGGTCGCCCGCATCCTCGGCGCCGAGACCGGCGCGGGCGCCGAGGGCGTCGCCGGCGCCTACCGGGCCGGCACCCACCGCACCCTCCACCCCGACCTGTCCGGCACCCGGCTCGACCTCCTCGCCCGGCAGGAGGAGGCCCTGCGGGCCCACGGATTCCTGCCCGAGGCGGTCGACGTACGCGCCTGGGCCGACCCGGAGCCCCTGCGCCGCGCCCGCCGGATCGCCGCCGCCCCCCTCTCCCCGACCGGACGCTGACGGGCCGGCCGGCCCTCGGCCGCCGGCCTCCGCGCGTCGACCCCGTGTCCCCGATCACCTGACGACGGTCGGTCGGTCGGACGGACCGACGGACCGACGGACCGACGGTCGGTCGGACGGACGGACGGGCGGACGGTCCGTCAGTCCGTCCGACCCACCGCTCGCCCCTCCACCCGCTCTCCGCTCGCCCCTCCACCCGCACTCCGCCCGCCCCCCTCCACCCGCACTCCGCCCGCCCCCCTCCACCCGCACTCCGCCCGCCCCCTCCACCCCGCATTCCGGCCGCCCCACCCGCGGCCACCCTCCCCGAAGGACCACCGCCATGCGCCCACTCGCCCCGCTCGCCGCCCTGGCGGCCGTCGTCGCGCTGTCCACCGTCACCGCCTGCGGAGGCGACCCCGCCGCGGACTCCTCCACCGGCCGGGCCGGCGGCTCCGGGGGAGGGAAGGGCACGGTCACCGTCCGGATCCCCGACCCCGGCAACGCGGGCGTCCTCGCCCGCGGCAAGAAGGACGGCAGCCTGGACAAAGCGCTCGCCGCCGTCGGCGCCAAGGTGGCGTGGACCGGCAGCGCCGGCCCGTTCGCCCCCGCGGCCCAGGCGATGAACGCCGACCAGCTCGACATCGCGACCGGATCGATCACCTCGGGGATCACCTCGCTCGCGCAGAGCCCCGGCTTCGCCTTCTTCACCGCCACCGACCCCGACCCCGTCGGCGAGGGCATCCTCGTCCGCGAGGGCTCGGACATCGCGTCCGTCCGGGACCTCGTCGGACGCAAGGTCGCCGTCAACAAGGGCGGCACCGGCGAGTACCTCCTGCTCAAGGCCCTCGCCAAGGCCGGCATCCCCGCCGACGCGGTCGAGCGCGTCTACCTCCGCCCCGACCAGACCGCCGCCGTCTTCAACGCCGGGCAGGTCGACGCCTGGGCGGTGTGGTCGACGTACGCGGTCGCCGAGATCGGCGCGGGCAAGGCCCGCTTCGTCGCCGACGGCACCGCCATCGGTTCGGACAACTACAGCCTGAACGCCGTCCGTTCGGACTTCGCCGACCAGCACCCCGAGGTGGTCAGGGCGCTGTACGCGTACCTGCACGAGAACAGCGCCAAGGAGAGGCGGGACCCGGCCGCCTACCTCAACGTCTTCACCGACGCCGGCCCCACCGCGGTCAACGGCCGCGCCAAGGAGGTCCAGATCGCCTTCACCGGCAAGGGCGGCACCGTCGACCCCATCGGCCCCGAGGACATCGCGCGGTTCGAGACGGTCGCCCGGTTCTACGCCGACCAGAAGGTCACGCCGCACAAGGTCGACATCGCGGCCCACCTCCTCGACGTCGAGAAGCTGTCATGACGGCGGCCACCACCGCCGGAGCGGCCACGGCGGCCACCACCGCCGCGGCCGACGAGGCGGCCACGGCCGCGGCGCCCGCCACCGGCGCCGCAGCGGCCGTCCCCCTCGGGCCCGCGACGGTCGACGGACCCGTCGACGGGCTCGTCGCTCCGCGCCCGCCGGTGACCCGGCCCCGCTCCCGCACGTACTCCCTGCTCGCCCGCGCCCTCGGCCCCGTGCTCCTCCTCGCCCTGTGGTGGGCCGCCTCGGCGACCGGCCTCCTCACTCCCGACGTCCTGGCCTCGCCCGCCCAGGTCGGCGACGCCGTCGCCGAACTGTGGGGCGACGGGCAGCTCCAGGACGCCCTGTCCACCTCCCTCCTCCGCTCCGGCACCGGGCTCGTCATCGGTCTCGCCGCCGGCCTCACCCTCGGCATCACCACCGGGTTCACCCGGCTCGGCGACGAACTGCTCGACTCCTCGCTGCAGACCCTGCGGACCATCCCGTTCCTCTCCCTCGTCCCCCTCTTCATGGTCTGGTTCGGCATCAACGAGACCGCCAAGATCCTCCTCATCGCGGTCGCCACCACCTTCCCGATGTACGTCTCCACCGTCGGCGGCGTCCGCAGCACCGACCGCAAGCTCGTCGAGGCCATGCGCAGCTTCGGGCTCGGCCGGCTCGCCCTCGTCCGCCAGGTCGTCCTGCCGGGCGCCCTGCCCTCGCTCCTCGCCGGACTGCGGCTCTCGACGACCCTCAGCGTCATCGCGCTCATCGCCGCCGAGGAGATCAACGCCACCGAGGGGATCGGCTATCTGATGGCGCAGGCCCAGAGCTACGCCCGCACCGACATCCTCGCCGTCTGCATTCTGGTCTACGGACTGCTCGGCCTCACCGCGGACGTGCTCGTCCGGGGACTGGAGCGGGTCCTCATGCCCTGGCGCGCGGCCGGCCCCGGGGGAGGAACCCGATGACCACGTCCACCGTGCCGCGGACGGCCGTCCGGGTCCGCGGGCTGCGCCGGGTCTTCGGCGCCCGCGCCGTCCTCGACGGACTCGACCTCACCCTGGCGCGCGGCGAGTTCCTCGCCCTGCTCGGGGCGAGCGGCAGCGGCAAGACCACCCTGCTCCGCATCCTCGCCGCCCTCGACGGCGCCGACGGCGGCGAGGCGCTCGTCCCGGCCGCCCGCACCGTCGTCTTCCAGGAACCGCGGCTCGTCCCCTCCAAGAGGGTGCTGGCCAACGTGACCGTCGGCCTGCCGCGCGGCGCCGCGACCCGTGAGACCGGCCTCCGCGCCCTCGCGGAGGTCGGGCTGGAACGGCACGCCGACGCCTGGCCCGCCACCCTCTCCGGCGGCGAGGCCCAGCGCGTCGCCCTTGCCAGGGCGCTGGTGAGGGAGCCCGAACTCCTGCTGCTCGACGAGCCGTTCGCCGCGCTCGACGCGCTGACCCGGCTGCGCATGCAGGACCTCGTCGGCGAACTCCGCCGGATCCACCGGCCCGCCGTCCTGCTGGTCACCCACGACGTCGACGAGGCCGTCCGCCTCGCCGACCGGGTCGCCGTCCTGCGCGACGGCCGGCTCGTCACCGACGAACCCGTGACCGTGGCCCGGCCCCGCGATCCCGGCGACCCCGCGTTCGTCGCCCTGCGCCGCCGCCTCCTCGCCGACCTCGGCGTCCACGCACCCGCGGAAGCGCCCCCGTCCACGAACCCCGGCCCCGTCACCCCCACCTCCGCCACTTCCGGCCCCGCCTCGTCCGAAGGAGCGTCCGCATGACCGTCGTCATCGGTGTCCACCGCAGCAACCCGTCCCTCTACCACCTCTCCCGTCTCGGCTACGCGGAGGAGGAACTCGCCGCCCTCGGCGAGACCGTGACCTGGCACCCGTACACCGACGGCGTCCGCACCGGCGCCCTCCTCGCCGACGGCACCATCGACTTCGGCGGTACGGGCTCCACCCCGCCGGTCACCGCGCAGGCCGCCGGCCACGACATCGTCTACACCGCGGTCTCCGCGCCCCGCCCCGACCACGGCGCCCTCCTCGTGACCGAGGACAGCCCGGTCCGCGGTGTCGCGGACCTCAGGGGCGGCACCGTGCACCTCGCCGTCGGCTCCTGGCAGACGCACCTCGTCGCCCAGGCCCTGGACGACGCGGGCCTGTCGTACGCCACCGACATCACCCCGGTGCGGGGGGACTCCGGCAGCGAGGCCAGGCTCCGCGCCGGCGAGATCACGGCGTGGGTGGCGCAGGGCGCCGAACTCGCCGCGGCCCGCCGCGCCGGCGGCCTGCGCACCCTGATCCGCACCGGCGAGGTGATCTCCGACCGGTCCGTCTTCTTCACCCGCCGCGACCTGGCCGAGACGCGGCCCGAGCTCGTCGAGGCCCTCACCCGGGCGCTCCGCCGGGCCGACGACTGGGCCGCCGCCCACCCCCGGGAGGCCGCCGAGATCGCCGCCGCCGACCAGGGCGGCACCGTGGAGGACTGGGAGAGCGCGCTGCGCGCCCTGCCGTGGACCGTCGAGGAGGTCTCCGCGGAGTTCCTCGCCGAGCAGCAGCGGGCGGCGGACGTCTTCCTCCGCACCGGCTTCGTCGACCGCGCGGTGACCGTCGCCGACGCCCTGCCCCGGAAGGTCTGAACCGATGGCCCCGCAGACCTCGCCGGCGCCCGCCATCGCCCCGGCACCCGCGTTCTCCCCGGCCGCGCCGCCCGAAGTCCTCTGGTACGTCATTCCGCGCGAGGGCGCCTACCCCTGGGAACCGGCCGGCCGGCGCCCCGTCGACCTCGGCTATCTGACCCGGCTCGCCGGGTCCGTCGAGCGCCTCGGCTACACCGGCGCGCTGCTCGCCACCGACCTGTACGACGTGTGGCCGCTGGGCTCGGCGCTCGCGGCCGCCACGAGCACCCGGTTCAAGCCGCTGCTCGCCGTCCACCCCGGTCTGATCGCCCCCACCCTGCTCGCCAAGATGGCACTGAGCTTCGACAACCTCTTCGGCGGGCGGCTGCGGTTCAACGTCGTCAACGGATCGACGAACGCCCTGCGCGAGTTCGGCCTCCACGTCGGGCACGACGAGCGGTACGAGCTGAGCGCCGAGTACTGGTCGATCGTCAAGCGCCTCACCGCCGGAGAGGTCTTCGACCACCGGGGGCGCTTCTACGACCTCAAGGACGCCGGGGCCTCCTTCGGTGACCTGCGGCCCGTGCAGGACCCGCACGTCCCGCTCTGGTTCGGCGGGTCCTCCGCGCCCGGCATCGAGATGGCCGCGGAGCACGTCGACGTCTACCTCACGTGGGGCGAACCGCCGCAGGCGCTGAAGGAGAAACTCGACCACGTCCGGGCGCGCGCCGCCGCGCACGGCCGCACCCTCCGCATCGGCCTGCGCCTCCACCTCATCGTCCGCGACACCGAGGACGAGGCATGGGCGGCGGCGGACCGGCTCCTGGACGTCACCAGCGAGGAGACGTACGCCCGCCGGCTCGGCGGGCAGGCCGGTGAGGACGGCGTCGGGTGGCAGCGCCAGTTCCGCCAGCACGGCGGCAGGGTCCCGGCCCGGGCGCGCGAACTGGAGACCCACCCCAACCTCTGGCCCGGCATGGGCCTCTTCCGGCCCGGTCCGGGCACGGCGGTGGTCGGCTCGACGGCCCAGGTCGTGGAGCGCCTGGAGGAGTACCGGGACCTCGGCGTGGACACGTTCATCCTGTCCGGGAACCCGCTGCTGGAGGAGGCGTACCGCGTCGCGGAGACCGTCCTGCCGGCACTGGGTATACGCCATTGATCGAACGTTGATGGCGTGTTTACGGCGTGGCGGCACCGTTGGGGTCATGCAGACGGATACCGACACCCTCACCGCCCCCGACCTCACCTGGCGCGAGAACGCCCTGTGCGCCCAGGCGGGTCCGGAGTTCTTCTTCCCGGCCCCCGGCTCCTCGACCCGCGAGGCCAAGCAGCTGTGCGGGGCGTGCGAGGGGCGCCTGGAGTGCCTGGAGTACGCGCTCCGCCACGACGAGAGGTTCGGGGTCTGGGGCGGCCTCTCGGAGAAGGAGCGCGGGCGGCTCAAGCGGCAGGGCCGCTGAGCCCGCCCGGGCCGCCCCGGGCGGAGTCCGCCCGGGTCGGATCGCCGGTCGCTCAGCCGGCGGCGCGGGCCGCCATGCGGGCCTTGCGGGCCGCGAGCTTCTCGTCGAACTTGCTCGCCTCGCTGTCCAGGCCGTTCATGTAGAGCCCCAGCTCCTCCTGGGCGCGCAGGCCCTCGGGGCCCAGGCCGTCGATCTGGAGGACCTTGAGGAAGCGCAGGACGGGCTGGAGGACGTCGTCGTGGTGGATCCGCATGTTGTAGATCTCGCCGATCGCCATCTGCGCCGCCGCCCGCTCGAAGCCCGGCATGCCGTGTCCGGGCATCCGGAAGTTGACCACGACGTCCCGCACGGCCTGCATCGTCAGGTCGGGGGCGATCTCGAAGGCCGCGCCCAGCAGGTTGCGGTAGAAGACCATGTGCAGGTTCTCGTCGGTCGCGATGCGGGACAGCATCCGGTCGCACACCGGGTCGCCGGACTGGTGGCCGGTGTTGCGGTGCGAGATGCGGGTGGCGAGCTCCTGGAAGGCGACGTACGCCACGGAGTGCAGCATCGAGTGCCGGTTGTCGGACTCGAAGCCCTCGCTCATGTGCGACATCCGGAACTGCTCCAGCTTGTCCGGGTCGACGGCGCGGGAGGCGAGGAGGTAGTCGCGCATCACGATGCCGTGGCGGCCCTCCTCGGCGGTCCAGCGGTGCACCCAGGTGCCCCAGGCGCCGTCGCGGCCGAAGAGGCTGGCGATCTCGTGGTGGTAGCTGGGGAGGTTGTCCTCGGTCAGCAGGTTGACGACGAGGGCGATCTTGCCGATCTCCGTCACCTTGGACTGCGACGGGTCCCAGGCCTCGCCGTCCTCGAAGAAGCCGGGGAAGTTGCGGCCGTCGGACCAGGGCACGTACTCGTGCGGCATCCAGTCCTTGGTGACCTTGAGGTGCCGGTTGAGCTCCTTCTCCACGACCTCTTCGAGCGCGTAGAGGAGCCGTGCGTCGGTCCACCCAGCCGAGCTGTCGAGGGAGGGAGAGGTGAGCGTCACGGGGAACTCCTGGGGACGGAGAAGGGCATACGGGCGTACCTACGGATTCGTAGGTTACGAGACCGTAGGTTAAGGCTCCGTAAGGCGTCGGCCAAGCCCGCTCCGGCGATGTCCGGTTACGTTCCGTTATGTGCGCTGCTCGGACGGGGTGGCGGAGACGCAGGTCACGTCGGGTGAGCCCCTCGTCGTGGACCCCGCCCGCCACCCCGGCGGCTACGCAGCGCAGGCGCCCGGCGGCGCGGAGCGGTCGGCGTCCGCCCGCCCCGTACCGCCGTCACCGGGCGACTCCGTACCGCCGTCGCCGGGCGAACCCGGTGCCTCCGTCACCGCCCCGGCGGCCCGCCGCCCCCGCGCCCGGCCTCCGCCGCCGTCAGTGCTCCGCCGGCACCGTCCCCCGCACCTCCTCCGCCGTCGTCGGCCGCAGCTCGCCGTCGAGCAGCAGCCACCGGGTGATCCCCAGGGACTCCAGGAACGTCACGTCGTGGCTCGCCACGATCAGCGCCCCCTCGTACGCGTCGAGGGCCTCCGTCAGCTTCCGCACCGACGCCATGTCGAGGTTGTTGGTCGGCTCGTCCAGCATCAGCAGCTGCGGAGCCGGGTCCGCCAGGAGCAGCGCCGCGAGCGTCGCCCGGAACCGCTCCCCGCCGGACAGGGTGCCGACGGGCCGGTCGGCCCGCGCTCCCCGGAACAGGAACCGCGCCAGCCTCGCCCTGATCGCGTTCCCCGTCGCCGCCGGCGCGAGGCGGGCCACGTTCTCCACCACGCTCAGCCCGTCGTCGAGGACGTCGAGCCGCTGCGGCAGGAAGCGGAGCGGCACCCGCGCCTCCGCGGCGCCCGACAGCGCCTCCACCTCGCCGGCGATCGTCCGGAGCAGCGTCGTCTTCCCGGCGCCGTTCCGGCCGACGAGCGCGACGCGCTCGGGCCCCCGCAGCTCGAACTCGCCGGCGACGCGCGCCCCGTAGCGCATCTCCAGCTCCCGCAGGTACAGGACCTCGCGCCCCGGCGGTACCGAGGTGCGGGGCAGCTCGACCCGGATCTCGTCGTCGTCCCGCACCGCCTCCACGGCGGCGTCGAGCCGCTCCCGCGCCTCCGAGAGGCGCTCGGTGTGCAGGGTGCGGTGCTTGCCCGCCGAGACCTGGGCGTCGCTCCTGCGGCCGTTCGCCACGATCTTCGGGACGACCTTGTTCCCGTAGCTCTTCTGGCCGAAGCGCTTGCGTCGCGCCAACTTGGTCTGCGCGTCGGAGAGTTCGCGCTTCTGGCGCTGCACGTCGGCCTCGGCGACCCGCACCATCCGCTCGGCCGCCTCCTGTTCGGCGGCGAGCGCCTCCTCGTACGCCGACCAGGTGCCGCCGTACCAGGTGACCGCCCCGTCCCGCAGGTCGGCGATCTGGTCGACCAGTTCCAGGAGTTCACGGTCGTGGCTGACCACGACCAGGACGCCGGACCAGTTCCGCACGGCCTCGTACAGCCGGGCCCGGGCGTGCCGGTCCAGGTTGTTGGTCGGCTCGTCGAGCAGCAGGACGTCCGGACGGGCGAGAAGCAGCGCGGCGAGGCGCAGCAGGACGGACTCGCCGCCCGACACCTCGCCGACGGTCCGGTCGAGCCCGACCCCGTCGAGGCCGAGTTGGTCGAGGGTGGCCCGGGCCCGCTCCTCGACGTCCCAGTCGTCGGCGAGGGCGGTGAAGTTCTCCTCCGACGCGTCGCCCGCCTCGATGGCGTGCAGGGCGGCGCGCTTGCCGGCGATGCCGAGGATCTCGTCCACCCGCCGCGCGGTGTCGAGCACCAGGTTCTGCGGGAGGTAGCCGAGCTCGCCGTTGATCCTGACCGTGCCCGAGGACGGCGTCAGCTCGCCCGCGATCAGCTTGAGGAGCGTGGACTTGCCGGAGCCGTTCAGGCCGACGAGACCGGTGCGGCCCGGTCCGACCGCCAGCCGGAAGTCGTGGAGGACCTCGGTGCCGTCCGGCCAGGAGAAGGAGAGCGAGGAACAGGTGATGAAGGTGGGGTGATGCGCCATGGAGGCCTCCCGGTCGCGCGAGCGTGGAAAAGGGGCAACGCGAGAGACACCGGGGCGCGGGCGGTCGTCAGGAACGGCTCGTACGCCGAGGTCGAGAACGGCACACGCGGCACAGGGGGCACGCGCGGCACGGTGTCTCGCAACCTCAGACGAGCAACGTCCTTCTCCGATCAGGTGACGACAGGTCCGTGGAAGACGGTACGACCGAAGCCGGGAGGACGGCAAACGATTTAACGGCGGGCGACGCGGGGGAGGGGCGTCCGGGCCACGGTCACGGGTGGCCGCGCAGCAGCTCGGTCAAGTCGTGGTCCCAGTCGAGGTACTGGTGCTCGCGTCCGGCCGGCACCAGGTGCTCCGACCGCTCCAGGAACCGGCGGAGCTCCGAGGTCCTGACGTGGACCATGGCGACCCCCTCGGGCGCGTGGAACTCCACGACCGTCCGGTCGTAGCCGTACGGACGCAGCCGGACGTCGCCGACCCCGGCCGGACGCTCGACGCCCTGCACGAGAAGGTCGCGGGCGAAGGCCCACGACACCTCGACACCCTCCAGCGTCGCGGGCGGGGGGAAGGCCATGCTCACGGCGTACGGGTCCTCGCGGTCGTAGCGCAGGGTGGCGGGCACGGTCTCCATGCGGGGAGCTGACGCGACCAGACGGGCCTGGAGGGACTGTTCGATGACGGCGGACACGGCCGTCTCCTCTCACGCGGGCTTCGGGTCCTGTGCGTCTCCCCGACACCAGGCCACCTGACACCAGGAAGGACGAACGGAACCGCCGGAACGTGCACTCCGGCCCTACGTGAGCTGTGTCACCGGCCCGCGCCGGAGCCCGTCAGCGCTCCTCGGCGTCGTCGTCGTCCGGGGCCGCGCAGGGGCCGGAGTGGTCGCAGTAGGGCTGGTTGCCGGAGGCCCCGCAGCCGCAGAGCGTCACCCGCGTCTCGTGCCGGTCCCCGGCCGGCCCGGCCACCAGGAGGTCGCCCCGGAGGACCAGCTGCCCGGACGGGGTGCGCCGCACGGAGGTGGGGGAGTCGGGCGGTTCCGCGGCGCCCTCCGCGGGCGGCCGGTGGTACTGCAGGGCCCCGGAGGGACAGCGGCGGATCACCCGCTCCACCTGGCCGGGCCCGGCCGCGTCGGGCCGGATCCAGGGGCGCCGGGACAGGTCGAAGACCTCCGGCAGGCCGTGGACGCACTCGGCCGCGTGCAGACACCGGCGCGGCTCGAACGTGACGGTGATGCCCTCGCCCTCGTACTCCTTGAGCCGCGGCGGCTCCGCCCCGGTGTCCGGCACCTCGTCGCGTGCCTGCGGCTCGTCCGTACGGTCGGTCATGCGAACCAGCCTAGGAAGGCGTGGCGCGGGACGCACCCTGGACGGGGGCCGTCCCGGGGCACTAGCTTCCGGCGCCATGACGTCCATGGGGAAGACGAGACGAACGATGTCGGTGGGGCTGATCGGGGCGGCGCTCGCGCTCACCCTCGCGGTACCCGCGCGCGCCGGGGAGACCCCCACGGCCGCGGCCGGCTGGCAGCTCACACCGACCGGGACCGACGCCCGCTTCCGCGGCCTGGCCGCCGTCGACCGGACCACCGCCTGGGCCGCCGGTTCGCGGGGCACCGTCCTGCGCACCACCGACGGCGGCCGGAGCTGGCGGAACGTGTCGCCGGCCGGCGCGGGCGAGCTGGAGTTCCGTGACGTGGAGGCCTTCGACGCGCGCCGGGCCGTCGTCCTGGCCATCGGCGAGGGCGAGGCCTCGCGGGTGCTGCGCACCGAGGACGGCGGTGCCACCTGGACCGAGTCCTTCCGCAACACCGACCCGCGCGCCTTCTACGACTGCATGACCTTCTTCGACCGCCGCCACGGGCTCGCCATGAGCGACCCCGTCGACGGGAAGTACCGCCTGCTCGCCACCCGTGACGGCGGCCGGTCCTGGCAGGTCCTCCCGAACGCCGGCATGCCGGACGCCCTCCCCGGCGAGGCGGCCTTCGCGGCGAGCGGCCAGTGCCTGGTCTCGGCCGGACCCCGGGACGTCTGGCTCGCGACCGGCGGCGGGGCCACGGCCCGGGTCCTGCACTCCGCCGACCGGGGTCTGACCTGGACGGCCACCGCCACGCCGATCCCGGCAGGCGACCCCGCCCGGGGCGTCTTCGGACTGGCCTTCCGCGACCGCGCCCACGGCATCGCCGTCGGCGGCGACTACCGCAAGGACCAGCCGTCCCCGAGCGCCGGGGCCGTCACCGGCGACGCCGGCCGCACCTGGCGCCCCTCGGCCGCGCCGCCGCCCGCCTACCGCTCCGGCGTGGCCTGGCTCCCGCACGGCCGGTCGGCCGCGCTCGCCGTCGGCCCCACCGGGACGGACCTGACGACCGACGGCGGCCGCACCTGGCGGACCGTCGACACCGGCTCGTACGACACGGTGGACTGCACCGCCGACGGCTCCTGCTGGGCCTCCGGCGAGCAGGGCCGGATCGCCCGGCTGGCCCGCCGCTGACCCCGGACCACCCGGCCGCGGGCGGCCCACCCCTCAGGGGGTGGGCAGCTCCTCCCGGTAGGCGGCGATGCCGTCCGCCGTCTTGGTCGCGTGGAACTCCGTGATCCGGTACGCGCAGACGCCCTCCACGCTGAACGGGTCGGCCGCCGCGATCCGCTCGATCTCCGCGCGGTCGACCCCGGCGGCCAGGATCACCCCGCCGTCCCGCGGGTTCTTGCGGCCGGAGGCGAGGAACACGCCCTCGGCGTACCGCGCGTCGAGCCACTCGACGTGGGCGGCGAGGAGCGCGTCGACCCGCTCGACGGGGGCGGTGTAGGTCAATTCCAGTACGAACATGATCGCCAGGCTACGGGACCGGGGCCGGGCTCCGGCAGGGCGTACCAGCCCTCGGAACCGGCACCGCGACCGGAGCCGTAAGGTGACCGGACTATGACGATCATCGGGATTCCGGCGGGCTGGCCTGCCGACGAGACCGCCGCCCTGGCCGTCCAGCGGGACCTGCGCGGGCGCCTCCTCCTCGACGAGGCGGGCCCCGCGGTCGGCACCGGCCACGTCACCGGGCTCGACGTGGCCTACGACGACGAGCGCGACCTCGTCGCCGCCGCGGCGGTCGTGCTCGACGCGCGGACGCTGGAGGTGGTGGAGGAGGCCACGGCGGTCGGCCGGGTCTCCTTCCCCTACGTGCCCGGCCTGCTCGCCTTCCGCGAGGTCCCCACCGTCCTCGCCGCGCTCGACGCCCTCGCCGCCGACCCCGGCCTCCTCGTCTGCGACGGCTACGGGCTCGCCCACCCCCGCCGCTTCGGCCTCGCCAGCCACCTCGGGGTCCTCACCGGACGGCCCTCCGTCGGCGTCGCCAAGAACCCCTTCGCCTTCGACCACGAGCCGCCCGGCGACGCCCGCGGCGCCACCTCCCCGCTGCTCGCCGACGGGGAGGAGGTCGGCCGCGCCCTGCGCACCCAGGCCGGCGTGAAGCCCGTCTACGTCTCCGTAGGCCACCGCGTCTCGCTCGCCGCCGCCTGTGCCCACACCCTCCACCTCGCCCCGCGCTACCGCATCCCCGAGACGACCCGCCACGCCGACTCCCTCTGCCGCCGCGCACTCAAGGAGGCCCTCGGCGGCGCCTGAGCCCGGCCGGCGGCCCCGGCCCGCCGGCCCGGCCGCGCCCGAGCACCGTCGCCCCCCGGGCCGACGCGTCTGAGTACCCGTACGGATACCGGCCCCGTCGCCCGCCCGGCAGGGTGGGCGCATGACGACTCCGCTCCCCGCACCGCCACGTTCCGCCGGACGCGGTCTCGCCCTCGCGCTCGCCTCCGTCGGACTGTCGGCCCTGGCCTGGCTCTGCGCCGTGCTCTCCACCGTCGCCGCCCGGGCGCTCGCGTGATCGGGCGGGAGTGGTGCGTCGTCCTGGACTGCCGGGACGCGGGCGAACTCGCCGACTTCTACCGGCGGTTGCTGGGCGGTGAGGTGGACCGCCCCGATCCCCGCCGGGCCGTCGGCGACGCGTGCGTGGTGCTGCGCGGCGACGACGGACCCGTCCTCGTCTTCCAGGGCGTGGCCGACCACCGGCCGCCCGTCTGGGGCGCGCCCGAGCAGCAGTTCCACCTGGACGTGCGGGTGGACGACCTGGACGCGGCCGAGGAGGCCGTCGTCGCGCTCGGCGCGACGCCGCTCGACGGCGGGGGCGCCGGCCCGGTCTGGCGCGTCTACGCCGACCCGGCCGGCCACCCCTTCCGGCTCGTGCGGCTCTGAGCCCGGACCCGGCGCCGCGCGGGGGCCCGCTCAGCTCCGGTGCGCCACCCGGAAGCGGATGCCCGCCGCCCGCAGCCGGTCGGTGAGCGCGTCGCCCATGGCCACCGCCGTGGTCACCTGGCCCGCCGTCTTCGGCAGCGGGTCGAAGGCGAGGCAGAGGGCGGACTCGGCCAGCATCTTGGCCGTCTCGTCGTACCCCGGGTCGCCGCCGGACACCTCGGTGAAGACCCGCCGTCCGCCGCCCTCGCCGACGAACCGGACCGAGAACCAGCTGCGGGCGCGCCGCTCGTCCGAAGGCCCCTCGCCCGCCGAGTATCGCTCCATCAGCCAGCCTCGTACGGAAGGAAGTTGGGCTGCGGCGACGCTCGCGCCGACGGCCGCGGCGCCGCCGAGGGCCATCGGCAGGGTCTTCACCGAGGCGTAGTGCCGGTAGCGGAAGTCCGGTCCGTACCGCTCCAGTGCGGCGGCCGAGCGCGCCACGATCCGGGGGTCGAGGGTCGGCAGCGGCAGCGCCCAGGTACCCGTCTCCGTGCTGAACCGCGGTCCGCCCAGCGGCGCGCGGGCCCGGCGGCCCACCAGCCGCGGTTCGTGCAGGTGCCGTTCGCGCGAGGCGCGCAGCATCTCCCGGCCCCGGCCCATCGCGGTGAGCGCCGAGGCGAAGGTGCCGCCGGAGAAGGCGGCCCCGGCCCGGACGAAGCCGTCGACGCGGAGCGGCACGTCCTCCGGGAGCTGCCGGACGGTGAAGTACACGCCCAGGTCGTGGGGGACGGAGTCGAAGCCGCAGGCGTGCACGATCCGGGCGCCGGTCTCCCGGGCGCGTGCGTCGTGGCGGACGTAGGTCCGGTCGACGAACTCGGCCTCGCCGGTGAGGTCCACGCAGTCGGTGCCGGCCTCCGCGCAGGCCGCGACGAGCCCGTCGCCGTACCAGACGTAGGGGCCGACGGTGGTCGCCACGACCCGGGTCGACTCGGCGAGCTCACGCAGGGAGTCCGCGTCGTCGGCGTCCGCGACGAGGACCGGCAGGTCCGCGCAGTGCGGCCGGCGGGCGGCGAGGCGGTCGCGCAGGGCGTTCAGCGCCGACCGGTTGCGGCCCGCCAACGCCCAGCGGCACTCCGCCGGGGCGTGCTCGGCGAGGTACTCCGCGGTGAGCTCGCCCACGAACCCGGTCGCCCCGAAGAGCACCACGTCGTACGGCCTCGCCCCGGCCTCCCGCGGCGTCCCGGCCGCGGAGGGGCCGGTGTCCCCGGCCGTGCCGGGCCCCGGAGCCCCGGTCCCGGCCGGGGAGCCGTCCGCGCCGGAGCCGGTGCCGGCCCCCGGTCCGGTGCCGGCCTCGTGTCCGCTGTCCGCCCCTGTGTCCATCGAGCCCCTCGTCTCGGCCGTACCGCGCCGCCGTGCGCGGTTGTCGTCGGCGGAGGATAGCGGAAGTCGGCGGCCGTGCAATTTCCAAGCGCTTGCTCGGCCGGGGGGCTTGTGCCGAGTGGAACACGTTCCTAGCATCTCCGGTGTTACATCATTGGTGTCACACACTCCTGGGGGCTCGATGACCACCTCGCACACGGCCGGGAACGGCCCGCTCACCGGAGTGCGCGTGGTCGAACTCGCCGGGATCGGCCCCGGCCCCTTCGCCGCCATGCTGCTGGCGGACCTGGGCGCCGACGTCGTGCGCGTCGACCGTCCCGGCGGCCCCGGACTCGGCATCGACCCCGCACGCGACCTCACCAACCGCAACAAGCGGTCCGTCATGGTCGACCTCAAGGCCGAGGACGGCCCCGCCGCCGTGCTCGACCTCGTCGCACGCGCCGACGTCCTCATCGAGGGCTACCGCCCCGGCGTCGCCGAGCGCCTCGGCGTCGGCCCCGAGACCTGCCTCGCCCGCAACCCGCGCCTCGTCTACGGCCGGATGACCGGCTGGGGCCAGGACGGGCCGCTCGCCCACACGGCCGGCCACGACATCGGCTACATCGCGCTCACCGGCGCCCTGGGCATGATCGGCCCCGACCCGGACGGCCCGCCCACCGTCCCCGCCAACCTCGTCGGCGACTACGCCGGCGGCTCCCTCTACCTCGTCATCGGCGTCCTCGCCGCCCTCCACCACGCCCGCGCGCACGGCGAGGGCCAGGTCGTCGACGCCGCCATCGTCGACGGGACCGCGCACCTCACCACCATGATCCACGGCATGCTCGCGGCCGGCGGCTGGCAGGACCGCCGGGGCGTCAACCTCCTCGACGGCGGCTGCCCCTTCTACGGCGTCTACGCCACCTCCGACGGCGGCCACATGGCCGTCGGCGCCCTGGAGGAGCGGTTCTACGGGGAGTTCGTCCGCCTCCTCGGCCTCGGGGAGACCGCCTCCGCCCGCCACGACCTCGCCCGCTGGCCCGCGCTGCGCGAGGCCGTCGCCGCGCGCTTCCTGACCCGCACCCGGGCGGAGTGGACGGCCGTCTTCGACGGCAGCGACGCCTGCGTCGCCCCCGTCCTCTCCCTGCGCGAGGCACCGGACCACCCGCACCTCGCCGCCCGCGCCACCTTCACCGAGCGGGACGGCATCGCCCAGCCGGCCCCCGCGCCCCGCTTCTCCGCCACGCCCGGCACCCTCCGCACGGGCCCCGCCCTGCCCGGTGCCCACACCGCCGAGGTCGCCCGCGACTGGGCCGTACCCGCGCCGGCGACCCCGCCCCAGACCCAGGAGTCCGAAGCATGAAGCGTCAGCTCTACACCGCCGACCACGAGGCCTTCCGCGCGGTCGTGCGCACCTTCCTGGAGAAGGAGGTGCTGCCCCACTACGCGCAGTGGGAGAAGGACGGCATCGTCTCCCGCGAGGTCTGGCTCGCCGCCGGACGGCAGGGCCTGCTCGGCATCGCCGTCGACGAGGAGCACGGGGGCGGCGGCAACCCCGACTTCCGCTACGGCGCGGTCCTCGCCGAGGAGTTCACCCGCGCCGGGGCGCCCGGACTCGCCATCGGCCTGCACAACGACATCATCGGCCCGTACCTGACCTCGCTCGGCACCGAGGAGCAGAAGCGGCGCTGGCTCCCCGGCTTCTGCTCCGGCGAGATCGTCACGGCCATCGCCATGACGGAACCCGGCGCCGGCTCGGACCTCCAGGGCATCCGCACCACCGCCGAGGACCGGGGCGACCACTGGGTCCTCAACGGCTCCAAGACCTTCATCTCCAACGGCATCCTCGCCGACCTCGTGGTCGTCGTGGCCCGCACCACCCCCGAGGGCGGCGCCCACGGCCTCTCCCTGCTCGTGGTCGAGCGGGGCGCGGAAGGCTTCGAGCGCGGCCGGAACCTCGACAAGATCGGCCAGAAGTCCCAGGACACCGCCGAGCTCTTCTTCACCGACGTCCGCGTCCCGAAGGAGAACCTGCTCGGCGAGCTCAACGGCGCCTTCCTCCACCTCATGACCAACCTCGCCCAGGAACGGCTGGCCATCGCCGTCGCCGGCATCGCCGCGGCGGAACACCTCCTGGAGCTCACCACCGCCTACGTCAAGGAGCGCGAGGCGTTCGGCCGGCCGCTCTCCCGCCTCCAGCACGTCCGCTTCGAGATCGCCGAGATGGCCACCGAGTGCGCCGTCACCCGGACCTTCGTCGACCGCTGCATCGAGGAGCACGCCGAGGGCGCGCTGGACGCCGTCCACGCCTCGATGGCCAAGTGGTGGGCCACCGAACTCCAGAAGCGGGTCGCCGACCGCTGCCTCCAACTGCACGGCGGATACGGCTACATGAGCGAATTCCCGGTCGCCCGTGCCTACACGGACGGCCGCATCCAGACCATCTACGGCGGCACCACCGAGATCATGAAGGAGATCATCGGCCGGTCCCTCCTCGGCTGACCTCCCGCCGCCCGTCCCTCCCACCCTCATCGCGAAAGGCTTTCCGTGAGCACCGAAGCGTACGTGTACGACGCGATCCGCACCCCGCGCGGACGCGGCAAGGCCAACGGCTCCCTGCACGGCACCAAGCCGATCGACCTCGTCGTCGGCCTCATCCGGGAGATCCAGTCCCGCAACCCCGGGCTCGACCCGGCCGCCATCGACGACATCGTCCTCGGCGTCGTCGGCCCCGTCGGCGACCAGGGCTCCGACATCGCCCGGATCGCGGCCATCGCCGCCGGCCTGCCCGACACCGTCGCCGGCGTCCAGGAGAACCGCTTCTGCGCCTCCGGCCTCGAAGCGGTCAACATGGCCGCCATGAAGGTCCGCTCCGGCTGGGAGGACCTCGTCCTCGCCGGCGGCGTGGAGTCGATGTCCCGGGTGCCGATGGCCTCCGACGGCGGCGCCTGGTTCGCCGACCCGATGACCAACCTGGAGACCAACTTCGTCCCCCAGGGCATCGGTGCCGACCTCATCGCCACCATCGAGGGCTTCAGCCGCCGCGACGTGGACGAGTACGCCGCCCTCTCCCAGGAGCGCGCCGCCGCCGCCGTCAAGGACGGCCGCTTCGCCCGCTCGATCGTGCCCGTCAGGGACCGCGCGGGACTGACCGTCCTCGACCACGACGAGCACCTGCGCCCCGGCACCACCGCCGACTCCCTCGCCCGCCTCAAGCCCTCCTTCGCCGACATCGGCGAGCTGGGCGGCTTCGACGCGGTCGCGCTGCAGAAGTACCACTGGATCGAGGAGATCGACCACGTCCACCACGCGGGCAACTCCTCCGGCATCGTCGACGGCGCCTCCCTCGTCGCCATCGGCTCCCGGGCCGTCGGCGAGCGGTACGGCCTGACCCCGCGCGCCCGGATCGTCTCGGCCGCCGTCTCCGGCTCCGAGCCGACCATCATGCTCACCGGCCCCGCCCCGGCCACCCGCAAGGCCCTCGACAAGGCCGGCCTCACCATCGACGACATCGACCTCATCGAGATCAACGAGGCCTTCGCCGCCGTCGTCCTGCGCTTCGTCAAGGACATGGGCACCACCCTGGACAAGGTCAACGTCAACGGCGGCGCCATCGCCCTCGGCCACCCGCTCGGCGCCACCGGCGCGATGATCCTCGGCACCCTCGTCGACGAGCTGGAGCGCCAGGACAAGCGCTACGGCCTCGCCACCCTCTGCGTGGGCGGCGGCATGGGCATCGCCACCGTCATCGAGCGCGTCTGACCGTCCCGTCCGCAACCCTCTTACGGAGAAGCAGAGCCATGAGCGAGAGCACCACCATCCGCTGGGAGCAGGACGCGACCGGGATCGTCACCCTCGTCCTCGACGACCCCGACCAGTCCGCCAACACCATGAACCGGGCCTTCCGGGCCTCCGTCACGGCGATCGCCGACCGCGTGGAGGCCGAGAAGGACTCCATCCGCGGCATCATCTACACCTCCGCCAAGAAGACCTTCTTCGCCGGCGGCGACCTCAAGGACATGATCAAGGCGGGCCCCGAGCACGCCCGGGACATCTTCGACTCCGCCATGGAGATGAAGAACGCCCTGCGCCGCATCGAGACCCTCGGCAAGCCCGTCGTCGCCGCGATCAACGGCGCCGCGCTCGGCGGCGGGTACGAGATCGCGCTCGCCTCCCACCACCGGATCGCCCTCGACGCCCCCGGCTCCAAGATCGGCCTGCCGGAGGTCACCCTGGGCCTGCTGCCCGGCGGCGGCGGCGTCACCCGCACCGTACGGCTCATGGGCATCACCGACGCCCTGCTCAAGGTGCTGCTCCAGGGCACCCAGTACACCCCCCGGCGCGCCCTGGACAGCGGTCTCGTCCACGAACTGGCGGCCACCCCCGAGGAGATGATGGCCAAGGCCATCGCCTTCATCGACGCCAACCCCGAGTCCCGCCAGCCCTGGGACGTCCCCGGCCACCGCATCCCCGGCGGCACCCCGTCGCACCCGAAGTTCGCGGCCAACCTCCCGGCCTTCCCGGCCAACCTGCGCAAGCAGCTGGGCGGCGCGCCCTACCCGGCGCCCCGCGCGATCATGGCCGCCGCCGTCGAGGGCTCCCAGGTCGACTTCGAGACCGCGCTGACCATCGAGTCCCGCTACTTCACCGAGCTGGTCACCGGCCAGACCGCGAAGAACATGATCCAGGCGTTCTTCTTCGACCTCCAGGCCGTCAACTCCGGCGCCAGCCGCCCGAAGGACGTCCCGCGGCGCCCGGTGCGCAAGGTCGCCGTCCTCGGCGCCGGCATGATGGGCGCCGGCATCGCGTACTCCTGCGCCCGCGCCGGCATCGAGGTCGTCCTCAAGGACGTCTCCGCCGAGTCCGCCGCGAAGGGCAAGGCGTACTCCGAGAAGCTCTGCGCCAAGGCCGTCTCCCGCGGCCGCACGACGCAGGAGAAGGCCGACGCCCTCCTCGCCCGCATCACCCCGACCGGCGACGTCGCCGACCTGGCGGGCTGCGACGCGGTCATCGAGGCGGTCTTCGAGGACACCGCGCTGAAGCACAAGGTGTTCCAGGAGATCCAGCACGTCGTCGAGCCCGACGCGCTGCTCTGCTCCAACACCTCCACCCTGCCGATCTCCGTCCTCGCCGAGGGCGTGGAGCGCCAGGGCGACTTCATCGGCCTGCACTTCTTCTCGCCGGTCGACAAGATGCCGCTCGTGGAGATCATCAAGGGCGAGCACACCGGGGACGAGGCGCTGGCCCGCGCCTTCGACCTGGTCCGCCAGATCAACAAGACCCCGATCGTGGTCAACGACTCGCGCGGCTTCTTCACCTCCCGTGTCATCGGCCACTTCATCAACGAGGGCGTGGCGATGGTCGGCGAGGGCATCGAGCCCGCCTCGGTCGAGCAGGCCGCCGCCCAGGCCGGCTACCCGGCGAAGGTCCTCTCCCTCATGGACGAGCTGACCCTCACCCTGCCGCGGAAGATCCGCAACGAGACCAGGCGGGCGATCGAGGAGGCCGGCGGCGTCTGGGTCACCCACCCGGGCGAGGCGGTCATCGACCGGATGGTCGACGAGTTCGGCCGCCCCGGGCGCAGCGGCGGCGCCGGGTTCTACGAGTACGGCGAGGACGGCCGTCGCGGCAAGCTCTGGCCCGGCCTGCGCGAGCACTTCGCCAAGCCCGGCCACGAGATCCCGTTCCGCGACATGCAGGAGCGGATGCTCTTCGCCGAGGCCCTCGACACCGTCCGCCTCCTGGAGGAGGGCGTCCTGACCTCGGTCGCCGACGCCAACATCGGCTCCATCATGGGCATCGGCTTCCCGGCGTGGACCGGCGGCATCCTCCAGTACGTCAACGGCTACGAGGGCGGCGTCGCCGGCTTCGTCGCCCGCGCCCGCGAACTGGCGGAGACCTACGGCGAGCGCTTCGCCCCGCCGGCCCTCCTCGTCGAGAAGGCCGAGCGGGGCGAGACCTTCCACGACTGACCGGTCAGGGACTCCGGAACGCCGTCCGCAGCTCCTCGCTCAGCGAGCGCTGGAAGGCGGTGAGGAGGGCCTGGACCACCATCGGCTGCATGTGGGCCGAGAGCGACCTCATGGCGCTCAGGTGGTCCGGGTCCTCCCCGCTCTCCCGGTACGGGCTCCACACCTCGTCCCGGAAGAGCCGGGAGAGTTCCTGCGCCGCGGCGCGCGCGTGCTCCAGGAGCACGGTCCGCGAGGCGAGGATCGTCTCGTGCTCGATGGGCACGTCGAGCATCTCCACGCCGAGCCGCAGCAGCGACCCGTCCAGCCGGAAGGTGTCCGCGTCGTCGGTCCGGTCGAGCACGCCCATCGCGGCCAGCCGCTCGACGTCCCGCCCGGTCAGCTCCCGGCCGGCGCGCCGTTCCAGCTCCCGCCGCGTGATCGTCTCCGGGGACTCGGGCGCCCATGACGCCACCAGCGCCCGGTGCACCGCGAGGTCCCGCGCGCTGAGGTCCGGCGGCAGCTGCTCCAGATAGCGCTCGATCGCCGCCAGCGTCATCCCCTGCCGCTGGAGCTCCTCGATCAGCGCCAGCCGCGACAGGTGCCCGGGGCCGTAGTGCCCGACCCTCCGGGCGCCGATCACCGGCGGCGCCAGCAGCCCGCGCGTCCCGTAGAACCGGACCGTCCGCACGGTCACCCCGGCCCGCGCCGCAAGCTCGTCCACCGTGTAGCGGGGCTCGTCCTCCCCCTCGCTCCCCACGCCCATCCGAGCCGCCTCGCTTCCCCGTACCACGGACCCGCCGGTCGGGCTCGCTTGAACAGTATTGCTGTCTCACCAGCCCTGTAAAAGAGTGGCGGCACTGTCGGTGGTCCCCCGTAGCGTGATCGTCATGAACGCGATCAGATACGTCCGGGGGGACGCGACCTCGCCGCAGGCCAAGGGCGTCAAGATCATCGCGCACGTCTGCAACGACCGCGGGGGGTGGGGCCGGGGCTTCGTCCTCGCGCTCTCCCGCCGCTGGCCGCAGCCGGAGGCGGACTACCGCCAGTGGCACCGCGAGCGCGCGCGGAACGACTTCGGCCTGGGCGCCGCCCGCTTCGTGCAGGTCGAACCGTACGTCTGGGTGGCCAACCTGGTGGGGCAGCGCGGGACCCGCACCGCGCGCAGCACCGGCGCCCCCGTGCGGTACGAGGCGATCGACGCGGCCCTGGTGCCGCTCGCGGACCGGGCGCTCGCGCTGGGCGCCTCCGTCCACATGCCCCGCATCGGCTGCGGCCTGGCCGGCGGTTCCTGGGACCGCGTCGAACCGCTGGTCGTCCGGCGTCTGGCGGACCGGGGGATACCGGTCACGGTGTACGACTTCGGAGCGTAAGGGGCGGGGGGCCGGGGTGCGGCGCGGGCACCGCCCGCGGACGGCTAGAGTCGGCCGCTGTTCGATCAGGGGGAGTGGGACGGGGGAGTGGGATGAACGCGCAACTGAGGGAGACGGCCACGGAATTGGCCGCGGTCCTGTGGCGGGAGCACACCGTGTACCGGGAGCGCGGCGGCGGGGTGGTCATCCGCGGGGAGCACGTCCGGCGGTGGATCAGCCTGGCGCCGACCGGCGGCAGGGACCGGGCGCTGCTGCGCGCGGGACGGATCCTCGACGGGGGGACGACGGCGCCGGCGCGCACCGAGGTGGTCGTCGACCTGACGGCCGGGACGGCGGAGCTGGCGACGGTCTGCCGGCGCCTGCTGGCCGACGTCGCCGCGGCCGCCGAGCCGGCCGCGGTCCCGGCGGGCGCCGGGAAGCGCGCCAAGAGTGGCAGGGCGAAGCCGGGGCGGTCGGCGGGCGCCGACCGCCCCGGCCGCCGCCCCCGCAAGGAGCGGCACACGAGCGCGGGATCCTGCTTCGTCCTGCTCTGCGTCGCCGCGGTGCTCGGCGCCTGGCTCTACGGCGTCCTCGGCGGGACGGGCGTCTGAGCCGAAGCTCAGAACCCGGTGACCGGGTAGTGGTCGGAGAGGTTGGTGTACGTGTAGCTCGTGCCCCAGCTGGAGACCGTCCACGGGGCGCTCTGCTCCAGGACCACGTGGTTGGTCCAGCCGGCGGGGCGGGCGTTGCCGGCCCGGTAGAGGACGTGGTCGAGGTCCTCGCGGGGGTCGTCCGGGTAGCGCTCGGAGGCGATGGAGTTCAGGTCGGTGTCGAAGGAGTACGGGTGGCCGGTGCGGGCGTCGGCCCCCGCCAGGCCCGCGTCGGCGAGCATCGTGCCGTACTCGGGGGTGTGGAAGTCGACGTTCATGTCGCCGGCGACGATCACCTGCTCGTCCGCCGGGATGTTCTTGGCGTCGAGGAAGGCGTCGATCGCCTTGAACTGGCGGCTGCGCATCTGCGCGGCCTCGCCCGCCGCGCAGCCCGGGTCGGTGGACTGGGCGTGGGTGCCGACGACGTGGACCCGGCTGCCGTTCACGTCGAGCACGGTGTAGGCGAAGCCCTTGTTCGACCACCAGTCTGCGCCGCACGCGTCCTTGTAGACGTACTGCTCCTTGCGGACGATGGGCCACTTGCTGAGGATCGTCACGCCGCCGTCCTCGGGCGTGGTCGCCGAGTAGGAGCCGCCGGTGGCGTCCCAGCCGCTCTTGCTCCGGCCGACGACCGGGGTCTGGTGGGGGTACGCGGCTGCGGCGTTCGCCTTGAGGGCGTCGGAGGCGGAGTTGTCGAAGGCCTCCTGGAGCACGACGACGTCCTGGCCCCGGAAGAAGGGGGCGGCGGGGATCGCCCTGGCCCGGTGGTCCTGTCCCCAGTTCGGGTAGAGCGTCTTGGAGAACAGGAACGTGTTGTACGTGAGGACCTTCAGCCGCGGGGCCTCGGCGGCCGCGGGGGACGCGGACGCGGCGGGGGCGGCGGCCGTCAGGGCGGCCGCGGCGAGCACGAGGGAAAGGGCGGCGCCGGGGGCGCGGCGGAACGCGGCGAGCGACACAGGAACTCCCTTGGTGAGGTGGGGGGTTGGACTGGCGCCGCACATACAATCAGCCGTGGTTACCTTCCGGTAGCCTCTGGATGCCGGGAATCTTGCCGAGCAGGCACGATCGCGCCAACTCTCGGTCCGGTGTCTGAATTGTCCTTGTTTGAACCAGGTAGAATGCGCGCATGACCCTCGCGAACTCCACTGTCTTCAAGATGGACCTCGGTCCGCTCAACCCGGTCTGGGCCGAGCTCATCCTCGGCCTGGTGTTGTTCGGGATCACGTTCCTCATCATGGCGAAGGCCATCCTGCCCAAGATCAGGCGCACGCTCGACGAGCGTGAGGACGCCATCGAGGGCGGCACCGACCGCGCCGACGACCTGCGCGCCGAGGCCTCGCGGATCCGCGCCCAGTACGAGGCGGAGCTCGCCGAGGCCCGCCACGAGGCCGCCCGCATCCGCTCCAAGGCCACCGAGGAGGGCTCGGCCGCCATCGCCGCCGCCCGCGCCGAGGGCAACGCCGAGCGGGACGCGATCGTCGCCGCCGGCGCCGAGAAGATCGCCTCCGAGCGCGCCGCCGCCGAGCGCGAGCTCACCGCGGACGTCGACGCCTGGGCCCACTCCCTCGCCGCCCGCATCGTCGGCGAGCCGGTCGGCGCCGACCGCGGCTGACCGCACCCGTCGCAGAGGGGCCGTCGCCCGGGCCGTGAGCCCGGGAGGCGGCCCCTTCGCCGTGGGCGGCACCCGGGACGAGAGGGTGGCAGCCTGGAACAGTGGAGGAGAAGACCGTGCCGCGTGGGACCCGCACCGACCGGACCCGGGCCGACGACCCGGTCCCGCCGCCCGCCGGCGGCGTGCTGTGGACCGTCGCCGGTGACGTCCGGGCGCTCCTGATGCTGCCCGCCGCCCTCACCCTCCAGGTCGCCCACCCCGCCGTCGGCGCCGGCGTCGACGACCACTCCGTCTTCCGGACCGACCCCTGGGGACGCGGCGAGCGCTCCCTGCGCTCGCTCCAGCTGTGGATCTACGGCGGCGAGGAGGCCGCCCGGGAGGGCCGCCGGCTCCGCGAACTGCACCGGACCGTCCAGGGCACCGACGCCCACGGCCGCCGCTACCACGCCCTCACCCCGGCCTACTACTCCTGGGTCCACGCCACGGGCTTCCCGATCTACCACCACGGGCTCCGGCTGCTCGTCCGCCCCCTCACCGAGGCGCAGGAACGGCAGCTGTACGCCGAGTGGCTCCGGGTCGGCCGCGTCCTCGGCATCCACGACCGGGACATGCCGCAGACGATCGAGGAGTTCTGGCCGTACTACCGGAAGGTCCTCGACGAGGAGATCGAGGCCACCACCGTCGTGCGGGAGCTCCTCGACACCGACCTGCCGGTCCCCGCCCCGGACCGGGGCCCGCTGCCCGTGCGGCTGGCGCTCCGGATCCTCTGGCCCGTGCTGCGCCGTCCCTTCCTGCGGCTGCGCGCCTTCCTGACCGTCGGCATGATGCCGCCGGACGCCAGGGAGGCCATCGGAATGGAGTGGACCGACGCCCAGGAACGCTCCCTGCGGCGCCTCGCCCGGGTCGTCCGGGCCGTGGTCCCCGTCCTGCCCGAGCGGCTCCGCTATCTGCCGATGGCCCGGAAGGCCCGCCGGGCCGCCCGCCGCGCCGGGCGCTGACGCACGGCCCGCTCACGGCACCGCTCAGCGGCCGCCGTGCTCGTGGATCGTGTTCGTCGCCGCGATCTTCTTCCACGAGGTCGGCTGCACGGGCTTCCCGGCCCGGCCGGCCGTCCCGCCGCGTCCGGCCGTGCCCGGCGCCGCCGCGAGGGACGGCGCGGCGGCGCCCGCCGCGGACGCCGCCGGCTTCACCGGCCGGTAGAGCCAGGTGTCGAAGAGCCCGGCCAGCGGCTTGCCGGAGACCCGCTCCGCGTACCGCACGAAGTCGGCCACGCGCGCGTTGCCGTAGGCGAACTCCTGCGGCCAGCCCTTCAGGACGGCGAAGAAGTCCTCGTCGCCGATCTCCTCGCGCAGCGCCTGGAGGGCGAGCGCGCCCCGGTCGTAGACGGCGCCGTGGAACTGGTTCTCCGCTCCCGGGTCACCCGGCCTGACCGTCCAGAACGGGTCCCCGGCCGGCCGGGAGGCGTACACGTAGTCCGCCAGTTCCCGTGCGGTGCCCTCGCCCTCCTTCTCCGACCACAGCCACTGGCCGTAGCGGGCGAAGCCCTCGTTGATCCAGATGTCCTTCCAGTCGTGGACGGACACGCTGTCCCCGTACCACTGGTGCGCCAGCTCGTGGACGACCACCGATACGTTCGCGCCGCCCGCGAACTGCCGCGGGCTGTAGAACGGCCGGGTCTGTGTCTCCAGCGCGAAACCGCTGGTCACGTTCGGCACGTAGCCGCCCAGCGCGTTGAAGGGGTACGGGCCGAAGACCGACTCCAGCCACTCGGCGACCTCGGTGGTGCGCTCGACCGAGGCGCGCGCCGCACCGGCGTCGGCGCCGAGGTCCTTGCTGTAGGCGTTGAGAACCGGCAGTCCGTTCGCCGTCCGGTCGGTCGTGACGTCGAACCGGCCGACGGCCAGCGTGGCCAGATAGGTCGCCTGCGGCTTGTCGGACCGCCAGTTGTACCGGGTCCAGCCCAGCCGCGAGGACTGCGACTGCAGCACGCCGTTGCTGATGGCCTGGTGGCCGTCCGGCACCGACACGGAGACGTCGAAGGTGGCCTTGTCCCGGGGGTGGTCGTTGGACGGGAACCACCACGCGGCCGCGTCCGGCTCCTGCGCGGCGACACCGCCGTCGGGGGTGCGGGCCCAGGCCGACCAGCCGTCGACCGTGAACGCGGAGGGCTTGCCGGCGTACCGGACGACCACCGTGACCGGGGTGTCCCGCGGCAGCGGTGCGGCCGGGGTGACCTCCAGCTCGTGCTCACCCGTGGCGGTGAACTTCGCGACCCTGCCGTTGACCCGCACCTCGGACACCTTCAGCCCGAGATCGAGGTTGAACCGGGACAGGTCCTGCCGGGTGGTGGCGAGGATCGTCGCCGTGCCCTGCAGCAGGTCCGTCGCCGGCTGGTACGTGAGGCGCAGGTCGTAATGGGACACGTCGTACCCGCCGTTGCCGCTGGTCGGGTAGTAGGAGTCCCCGATGCCCGGGGCGCCGGGGACGAAGTCGGCCGCCGATGCCGGGATCGCCAGCAGCAGGGAGGCCGCGAGGGCGCTCGGAACGATGATTCTGCGGTGCACGGGTGCTCCAAGTCATAAGAAACGTACGGCGCGTGGGTGGGCGCCGGTCCTTGTCCACGACCCTAGGAAGCGCCCCCACGCACCGTCACGTGCCCGGGACCCCCCGTCACACGATCGCCATTCGGCCGACATGAACCCTCCGCCACCCGAATCACGCTGGATTGCCTCCGGCGCTCTTTTGCACGGGAGTTGACCGGGGTACGTTCCGGCCCATGCCGATGCGAAAGCGGAGAACCCGCGGAGCCCGACTGTCGTACGGACCCCTCGTGGCCGCGGCCACGGCCGCCCTGTTCGCGACCCTGGTCACCCCGGCCGGCGCGCGCCCCGAGGCTGCGGCGCCGACCGCGCTCGCCGGACCGGCCCTGCCGCAGGCCGGCCGCGAGTCCCGCCCCGTCTACTCCTACGCCGACGCCGTCCGCGAGTCCGTCTGGGTCGACACCGGCCTCGACGGCGACGGCGACGGCCGAGGCGACCGGGTCGCCGTCGACATCGTCCGCCCCCGCGAGGCCGCCGCGACCGGCCGCAGGGTCCCGGTCATCATGGACGCCAGCCCGTACTACGCCTGCTGCGGACGCGGCAACGAGGGCCAGAAGAAGACCTACGACGCCGCCGGCAACCCGGTCGGGCTCCCGCTCTTCTACGACAACTACTTCGTGCCGCGCGGTTACGCCTTCGCCGCCGTCGACCTCGCGGGCACCGGCCGCTCCGACGGCTGCGACGACGTCGGCGGCCGCTCCGACGTCCAGTCCGCCAAGGCCGTCGTCGACTGGCTGGGCGGCCGCGCCCGCGGCTACACCACCCGCACCGGCGCGACCCCCGCCCGCGCCGCCGGCTGGAGCACCGGCGACGTCGGCATGATCGGCAAGAGCTGGGACGGCACCATCGCCAACGGCGTCGCCGCCACCGGCGTCGAGGGGCTGCGGACGATCGTGCCGATCGGCGCCATCTCCTCCTGGTACGACTACTTCCACTCCCAGGGCGCCCCGCTGTACCGAGCCAGCCCGAGCTGGCTCTCCGAGTACGTCAACAGCCCCGAGGCGATGGCCCGATGCGGCGCCGTCCAGGACCGGATCACCGCCGGCACCCCGTACAACGGCGACCGGACCCCGGCCTGGACCGAGCGCGACCACGTGAAGGACGCCGGCAAGGTCAGGGCCAGCGTCTTCGTCGTCCACGGCGGACAGGACCTCAACGTCCGCGCCAACCAGTTCGGCCAGTGGTGGGACGCGCTCGGCGCCCACGGCGTCGAGCGGAAGATCTGGCTCTCGCAGACCGGCCACGTCGACCCCTTCGACTTCCGCCGCGCCGAGTGGGTGCGCACCCTGCACCGCTGGTTCGACCACTATCTGCTCGGCTACGACAACGGCATCGACCGCGAACCGGTCGCCGACGTCGAGCGCGCCCCGGACCGCTGGACCACCGACCGCCAGTGGCCGCCCCGCGCGACCTCCGCCACCACCCTGCGGCCCGCCCCCGGCGCCGCCGCCGGCCCCGGAGTCCTGGGCCGCGCCCCGGCCGCCCCCGGGGCCACCGCGACCCTCACCGACGACCCCGGCCTCGGTGAGCTGGACTGGGTGGCCCGGATCGACGCCGCCACCCCCGAGAAGGCCGGCTTCGTCACCCGCCCGCTCTCCCGCGACCTGCGGATCTCCGGTTCCTCGACCGTCACGGTCACCGCCACCCCGACCACCGCCACCGCGCACCTCTCCGCCGTCCTGGTCGACCTCGGCCCCGACACCATCCGCGACTACGGGGCGGCGGGCGAGGGCATCACCACCCTCGACACGCGGACCTGCTGGGGTGCGAGCACGCCCGGCGACAGCGCCTGCTTCAAGGAGACGGCGGCCCGCACCGCGGACGTCGCCGCCACCGTCGTCAGCCGCGGCTGGGCCGACCTCGGCACCTGGGCCGACCCGGGCCGCGAACGCCCGCTGACCCCCGGCACGGCGTACACCCTCACCCTGCGCCTCGCCGCCGCCGACCACGTCGTCCCGGCCGGACACCGCCTCGCGCTGATCGTCGGCGGCACCGACAAGGACCTGCTCGACCCGCCGTCCACGACCCCCACCCTCACCCTGGACCTCGCCCGTACCTGGGCGCGGGTGCCGCTCGTCGGCGGCGCGGGCGCCTTCGTCCGGGCCACCTCGGGACCGGCCCCGGCCGTGTCGTCGCCCGCCGCCGCGCCGTCCCCGGCCGGCGCCGCCCCGCCGGACGCCGTCGTCGGACCGCGGCTGCCCGGACCGGGAGGCGGTCGATGAGGCTCCGCGGCGGATACCGCAGCTCACGGCGCGCCCTCGCCCTCGTGGCGGGGGCCGCCGCCCTCGGGCTGCCGCTCGTGACCGTGCCCGCCAAGGCGGCGGCCGGCGGGCCCCCGGAGGCGCCGCCGCGGACCGGGTTCGAGACGAGCCGGGGAGCCCGCTGGACCGGGGAGGACGAGGAGCGTGACTTCCTCGCGGCCGTCGACCGGGCGAGCGACCGGGTCTCGCTGCGCGTGATCGGCACGACCGCCCAGGGCCGCCCGCTCCGGCTCGCCACGCTCGGCACCGGCCGCGGCGGCCCCACCGTGCTGCTCGTCTGCAGCCAGCACGGCGACGAGCCCGCCGGCCGCGAGGCGTGCCTGAGCACCGTGCGCGACCTCGCCCTCGCCCGGGACGAGGAGACCCGCGAGCTCCTGGCCCGCACGACCGTCCTCGTGGTCCCCACGGCCAACCCCGACGGCCGCGCGGCCGACACCCGGGGCAACGCCGACGGCGTCGACGTCAACCGCGACCACATCGCGCTGCGCACCGCCGAGGCGCGGGCCGTCGCCGCCGTCATCCGCGACCGGCGCCCCGAACTCGTCTACGACCTGCACGAGTACGGGGCCACCCCCCGTTACTACGACAAGGACCTGCTCGCCCTCTGGCCCCGGAGCCCGGACGTGTCCGCCCGGGTCCACGACGAGTCCCGGACGCTCTCGGAGTCCTACGTCCGGCCCGCCGCCGGGCTCGCCGGTTACAGCAGCGGCATCTACGGCATCTGGACCGATCCCGTCACCGGTGAGCCGCTCCGCCAGGTCGCGGGCGACGGCCAGGAGCGGATCCTCCGCAACACGGCCGGCATCAAGCACGCCGTCGGGCTGCTCGTGGAGACCCGGGTCGACGCCCTCGACGACGCCGAGCAGCAGGACTCGGCCCGCAACCACCGGCGGCGCGTCGCCACCCAGCACGCCGCCCTCGAAGGGGCCTTCGCCTACGTGAAGGAGCGGCGCGGCCCGCTCGCCGCGGCCACCGTCGCCGCCCGTCTCGCCGGCTTCGCCGACCGGGGTCCCGTCTTCCTGGGCGGCGCCGACAACGACCCGCCCGAGCCCGACGAGATCCTCGCCGACCCGCCGTGCGGCTACCGGCTGGACGCCGCCCAGTACGCCGAGGTCGGAGACGAGCTCGCCCTGCACGGGATCACCGTCCGGCCGGACGGTGCGGGGGCGTTCGTCCCGCTGCGGCAGTCCGCCCGGGCCCTCGTCCCGCTCCTCCTCGACGGCCGGGCGACCTATCACCTCGTCAGTGGCCGTCCCGTGGAGAGGTGTTGACGATCGGGTGCCCACGGCGGTCGTGGCTCGATTCCGTCGTTTGCCGAGGTAAAGTTACCTACCGGTACTGACCATGCCTCGAACGGGTGTCCCTCATCCCGGAGTTGGAGAACCACCATGCACCACATCAAGCCCGCACGCCGTGCCCTGACGGCCCTGCTCGCCACGACGCTGCTCGCCGGGGGCGTGCTGCTCGGACAGACCGCGACCGCCGGACAGGCGACCGCGGGCACCATCACCTGCAACGTCTCCAAGCTGCGCGCCGACGCCCACAAGGAGCGCGCACGCGCCGCCCAGCTCAAGCGCCTCGGCGCCGACGGCGAGGCCCGCAAGGCCCTCGCCAAGGCCGCGGGCCTGGAGCGCCGCGCCCAGCAGTGCGCCGACGCCGACAACCACAGCAAGCCGCCGCTCTGGAAGTAGCCACGGCCGCACGGGGGGGGGGGGGGGGGGGGGGAGGGGGGGAGGGGGGGGGGGGGGGGGTGGGGGGGGGGGGGGAGGGAAAGGGAGG
>NZ_JBVJMN010000003.1:183038-187598 GCF_055584185.1 Streptomyces sp. NPDC104202
ACCAAACCCATCCCCTTTGTGAAAGTCACCCACCCCCCCCGGTGCCCTTCCCCCCCCCCCCCCGCCCCCCCCCCCCGCGGTCATTCCGCCGGCGTCCCCCCGACGACCAGCTCCGCCGCGCGCTCCGCGCACCCCCAGGCCACCGTCACCCCGGCGCCCCCGTGCCCGTAGTGGTGCACCAGCCGCCCGCCGCCCGGCAGCGCCACCGCCTCGATCCGCACCCCGCCCGCCCGGGCCGGCCGCAGCCCCACCCGGTGACCGAGGACCCGCGCACCCGCGATCTCCGGCCTGACCCGCGCGCAGCGCGCCACGATCGCCGCCGCCGTCGCCGCGTCGGGAGCGAGCCGCTCGTCACCCTCCTCGGCCGTCCCGCCCAGGATCAGCCGCCCGGGCTGCGGGAAGAAGTAGGTCGTCTCGCTCGACCCGGCGTCGGCCGCCGTGAACCACTCCTCGATCCCCGGGTTCTCCACGAGCACCAACTGCCCCCGCACCGGCCGCAGGGCGGGATCCGGCACGAGGTCCCGTGCCGCGCCCCCGGTGCAGTCCACGACCACCCGGGCCGCGGCCGCCGCCTCCCCGAAGCCGCTCACCGCACGCCGCTCGAACACGCCGCCCGCGGCCTCGAACCGGCCCCGCAGCCACGCCAGATGGACCGGCATGTCGATCAGCGGGAGCCTCGCCGCCAGCCCGGTGCCGTACGGCCCCGGCACCTCCTCCGGGGACAGCTGCCGCAGCCCCGGCACCCGCCGCGCCCACGCACCGAGACCGTCCAGGGCCGTGTCCGCGTGCACACCCGGCACCAGACGCACCCCCGTCCGCTCCGGATCGGCGGCCGCCTCCTCGTACACCCGCAGCGAGACGAGCGCCCAGTCGCCCGCCTCGGCCGCGGGCTCCACGCGGTACGGCCACCACAGCGCCCCGGCCACGGCGGACGTCGTCGCCGTGACGTCGTCCCGGGACCAGAGCCGCACCCGGAGCCCCCGCTCCGCCAGCGTCAGCGCCGTCGTCAGCCCGATGACCCCGCCGCCCACCACGATCACGTCGCTCTCCATGGCCCGGACCGTACCGGGACCGGGACATTTCCGGGACGGCGCGGCCACGGAAGACGGAAATACTCGAGACATGCCCGCCCCGCACTCCTCCCTCGACCTCGCCGGCACCGACCGTCCGGGCGCCGGCCCCGCCCCGCACCGCGACTTCCTGGTGGACGGCCGGACCCTCCTCCACCGGCTCGACGAGGTCGACGGCGTCGACGCCGTCTCGCCGCTGGCGGCGGACCTCCCGCCCACCGTCCGGGACCGGGACGTCCGCGGCCTCCTCGCGGCCGACGGGAGCCGCAGGGTGATCCACTCCTGCCCGGAGTGCGACGACCCGGGCTGCGGAGCCGTCACGGCCGTGGTCGAGCGGGCCGGGGAGGACGTGGTGTGGCGCGACCTCGCCTGGCAGACCGGCCCCGGCGTGGACCCGGAGCGGGACGTGTACCCGGGCGTCGGCCCCTTCCGCTTCCGGGGCGCCGCCTACCGGGCGCTGCTCCGCCGGACGCTCGGCGAGACGGCCGGGGAGCCGGCGGACCTCCCCGCCGGCGGAGCGGACGGCGCCGGCCCGCTGCCGACCCCTCGGGCGGCGTGACCCCGCGGAGGGCCCCGTAGGATTCATCCCCTGATGACTGCAACCCTCGTCGCCAAGGACCTCGCCGCCGGCCACGGCGAACGCACCCTCTTCGCCGGGCTCGACCTCGTCGTCGCCCCCGGCGACGTCATCGGCCTCGTCGGCGTCAACGGCGCCGGCAAGTCGACCCTGCTGCGGCTGCTCGCCGGACTGGACGTCCCGGAGGAGGGCGAGCTGCGGCTCTCCCCGCCCACCGCGTCCGTCGGCCACCTCCCGCAGGAGCCGGAGCGGCGCCCGGGCGAGACCGTGCGCGAGTTCCTCGCCCGCCGCACCGGCGTCGCCGCCGCCCAGACCGCCATGGACGAGGCCACCCAGGGCCTCGTCGACGGCACTCCCGGCGCCGACGACGCGTACTCGGTCACCCTGGAGCGCTGGCTGAACCTCGGCGGCGCCGACCTCGACGAGCGGGCGGACGAGGTGGCGGACTCCCTCGGTCTCACCGTCGGCCTCGACCAGCCCATGACCTCCCTCTCCGGCGGCCAGGCGGCCCGCGCCGGCCTCGCCTCGCTCCTCCTCTCGCGCTACGACGTCTTCCTGCTCGACGAGCCCACCAACGACCTCGACCTCGACGGCCTGGAGCGGCTGGAGGCGTTCGTGAAGGGGCTGCGCGCCGGCACCGTCGTCATCAGCCACGACCGCGAGTTCCTCACCCGCACCGTCACCAAGGTCCTCGAACTCGACCTGGCCCAGCAGCAGATCACCCTCTACGGCGGCGGCTACGACGCCTACCTCGACGAGCGGGACACCGCGCGGCGCCACGCCCGCGAGGACTACGAGGAGTACGCGGGCAAGAAGGCCGCCCTGGAGGCGCGCGGCCACATGCAGCGCTCCTGGATGACGCAGGGCGTCAAGAACGCCCGCCGCAAGGCCACCGACGGCGACAAGCTCGGCCGCAACGCCCGCAGCGAGGCCAGCGAGAAGCAGGCCGCCAAGGCCCGCCAGACCCAGCGCATGATCGAACGCCTCGACGTCGTCGACGAGCCCCGCAAGGAGTGGGAGCTGCGCATGGAGATCGCCTCCGCGCCCCGCTCCGGCTCCGTCGTGGCGACCCTGCGGGAGGCCGAGGTCCGCCGCGGCGACTTCTCCTTCGGGCCCGTCACCCTCCAGATCGACTGGGCCGACCGCGTCGCGGTCACGGGTGCCAACGGCGCCGGCAAGTCGACCCTCCTCGCCGCCCTCCTCGGCCGCCTCCCGCTGGACTCCGGCGACACCGCCCTCGGCCCGGGCGTCGTCGTCGGCGAGGTCGACCAGGCCCGCAAGCTCTTCCACGGCACCGAGACGCTCCTGGAGGCGTTCTGCGCGGCCGTGCCCGACACCGAGCCCGCCGAGGTCCGGACGCTCCTCGCCAAGTTCGGCCTCAAGGCCGACCACGTGCTGCGCCCCGCGACCACGCTCTCCCCGGGCGAACGCACCCGCGCCGCGCTCGCCCTGCTCCAGGGCCGCGGCGTGAACCTGCTCGTCCTCGACGAGCCGACCAACCACCTCGACCTGCCCGCCATCGAGCAGCTGGAGTCCGCGCTCGACTCCTACACCGGCACCCTGCTCCTGGTCACCCACGACCGGCGCATGCTCGACGCCGTCCGCACCACCCGCCGCGTCGAGGTCGCCGGCGGCAAGGTCACCGAACTCTGATGACCGTCTCCTTCGGCTGGGGGCCCGTCGCGGCACGGGCCCTCGCCCCGGCGGCCGCCTGCGTGGTCGTCGTCGACGTGCTGTCGTTCACCACCGCGGTCGGCGTCGCCGTCGAGGCCGGCACGGCCGTCCACCCCTACCGGTGGCGCGACGCCACGGCCGCCGCCCACGCCGACCGCGTCGGGGCCACCCTCGCCGTCGGCCGCCGGGAGGCCACCCCCGAGCACCCCTGGTCGCTCTCCCCGGCCGCCCTGCGGGCCGCCCCGGCCCCCGCCCGGCTGGTCCTGCCGTCCCCGAACGGCTCCACGATCGCGGCGGAGGCCGGCGGGACGACCGTCGTCGCCGCCTCCCTGCGCAACCGCACCGCCGTCGCCCGCTGGCTCGCCGACCGCGGGTACGGCACGGCCGGGCGCCCCCTGGCCGTCATCGCCTCCGGCGAACGGTGGCCCGACGGCTCGCTGCGCCCGGCGCTGGAGGACCTGCTGGGCGCGGGAGCGGTGCTTGCCGCCCTGGCGGGCAGGGGCACACCGACCCCCGAGGCGACCGCCGCGGCGACGCTGTGGTCGGCCACCGAGGACCCGGTCGCCGCCTTGCACGGCTGCGACTCGGGCCGTGAACTGTACGAGTACGGCTATCCGCAGGACGTGGAGGTGGCCGCCGAGACCGACAGCTCGACGACCGTTCCCGTCCTCGTGGACGGCGCTTTCCAGGAGGCAGCAGCATGACCGACGCCCTTTCCCGCCTGATCGGGATGCTCGACGACCTCGACGCGGACGTCGACGAGACCATCGACCTCGCCGACGAGGTCGCCGCCTCCGGAGACACCGGCCTGCTGCCGCGTCTGCGCACGGAGCTGGACCGTGCCCTCGCCGAGCGCAACGGCTACGCCCGCGAGCTCCTCGGCGGCGTCGTCGCCGCCCTCGGCGGCACGGAGGCCCTGCCGACCCTGATCCGGGCGTCCGCCGTCGACCTCGGCGACGACCAGGACGGCCTGGCCGCCGAGATCGTCGAGCTCGTCCAGGCCGATCCGAAGACCGCCCGGAGCGTGCTCCAGCCCCTCACGGACGACGACGACCTCTCCGTCGCCCACCGCGCCGACTGGGCCCTGCGCTTCCTCCCGTGACGACAGGCGGCCCTCCCGGGCCGCCACCACCGCCACCGCGGCCGTTCGCACGGCCCGCACGTCCCGGGGGGGGGGGGGGGCGGGAGGGGGGGGGGGGGGGGTTCCTGGGGATCTTTCCTTCGGCAAAGGAGGGTTGG